>DASQZS010000239.1:0-6660 GCA_035638535.1 Candidatus Acidiferrum sp. | reverse complement strand
TCGGAATCGACTTGCGAACGTTCTTGATCTCGCCCGCAAACGCGTTCGCATAATTTCCTCCGAAAAGGAATAGCGAAGCCAGAGGTAATGCGCCTAATATAGCAGAGAAACCTGGAGGAGCAGGCGTGTAGCCGCCCGCTGCTCCGGCAGCTTGAACTGCCTGATACGTGGCGTTATTTCCAAGACTCGGTACCAGCAACGCGTTCCAATTCGAAGCAAACGTCGTAGGGGTAACACTTCCTAAAATGTACCACATCAGGAACGACCCGATTATAGCTGCCACCCATGAAAAGTAAATGAGGCCCTTGATGAATCTGGCACCGAAAAGGGCGAAGGCACCAGAAGCTACTACTAATAAAATACCGAGCTCGAAGGTTCCGACCGGTCCGCCCAAGAAATTGCCAAGATTGGCCAGCCCCGAAGAATTCGATGTCAGGCCGAGTGTTGTCAAGGCAATTGAAAATGCGAATGAGAATTCATTCAAGCAGGCACCAATATAGCCTGCGAAAAAGACACCACCAAACACGTAAACGAGGGACCAGACAAAACCAATCGAAGGATGGAAAATTCGGCCCGTCCAGACGTAATCGTTTCCTGTCCTAGGCATCACGATTCCAATTACCCAATAGGTTACCATAAGAAACAGGAATGGCACCGCAGCTACTATCAGAGAGGTAGTGAGGTCCGCTCCTCCGGTATTTCCGTAGAACCACGCGAACTGAGTGGTCGAGAAGACCAATGCGAACACTAGTGCAGAAGCAACAAGCAGAACGTCCAATCCGCCATATTCTCTGACTAGACCGGTAGCGTCCCTAACGAAAGCCTTAGACTCCAATTTTATCCTAAACCTAACACAGACCCGGGGCATATGTCATATTTAGCGTTTGGCATTCTGAATACGATACATTTGCACATTTACTGCAATAGTGAGTAACCAAAAATAAGTAACCAAAGTTGTGACTTCAACTACGGGCGAGAGTTAGCAAACTCTAGTGGGTAATTGTATTGTGTCTCGCTAAGTCTCGCTAATATTGAACTCCGCCCTGGTCCGCTTTAATAGTGATGTTCGAGGTTAACCCACCGTCAATAACCAACACGTGGCCGTTAACGTAATCCGATAAATGCGATGCGAGGAAAATTGCTCCACCCGCCATCTGCTCGGGTTTTGCCATGTATCCAGCGGGTATACGCTTCTTCAATTCTTTCATCAAACCCTCATTCAGGTACGGGACGGTCATATCGGTTTCAACCCATCCAGGTGCGATAGCATTTACGTTAATCTTATGCGGCGCCAATTCAACCGCCATACATTTCATCATCAGAATCAAAGCGGCTTTGCTAGTTGAGTACGCGACTATGCCTTCTTCTGCTTCAAGTCCATCCACTGATGAGATGATGATTATTTTTCCGCCGTTTCCCTGCTTGATCATTTGCTTAGCAGCAGTCTGGCAACAGTCGAAGCATCCTTTCACGTTAATTTCGAGATGCTCACTCAGGTTCTGTTGAGTCATATCTAGAAGCGTGCCTCCTTTCATTATGGCCGCGTTATTCACAAGAACGTCTACGCGACCGAATTTCTCGATGGCAGTCTGAAACAGTCTTTCGACTTGGGCGTGATCACTAACATCTGTTTGCACTACAATCGCCTGTCCGCCGCCACTTACTATTTCCGTTGCCAACGCTTCCGCTCGTTGACGTCCGTCGGCTCTTTTCATTCGATCAGCAATCACAACTTTGCATTTTGCTGAACCGAACGATTTCGCTATGGCTTCGCCGATTCCACGCGCCGCACCGGTTACGATTACAACTTTACCTTCGAGCGATAAACCAGAAACTTTGCTCATGATAGAAACAACTTGTGCTGTATCCAATCATGATCTCAAAATAAGATTTAGTATGCAACGAATTATTGGAGAAACTCCTCATTTACTGTCGTTTGGTTGATTAGTTTTATATATACACACCGAAGGTCACCTGTTGCTCACAAATTGAGGCAAAAGGTTTGATTTCAAAGCTAAAAATCCTAACCGTTACCTTGTTCTTCGCCGTCTTAGTTGCATCGAGTTTCCTTCCAGGATTCGCTCAGACAATCCAACATGGAGGAACATTGCATCTAGCACTTCCAAATACCATAGATAATTTCTCGCAATTTCTCACAACTTCCTATCAGGCATGGTACTTCAATCAAATGGTCTATCCTGACCTAGGAGTTCCGACTGCTTTTGGGCTCCTGCATCTAGCATTGGCAGGATATTGGTCGAACCCTAGTGCGACGACTTGGTACTACATGATTAGACCGGGAATGACTTGGTCGGACGGAGTACCAGTCAACGCCACCGATCTGGCGTACAGTATTCAGTTAATGTTCTCAACATTCACCTGGGGAGCAGGTAGTCTCTCAGGATATGCGAGCAGCTTAGCTGGAAGCATTACTGATTCAGTCAAGGTCTACAACTCAACGGTCGTTGAGATAGACTTCAGCACTCCAAACGGATTGATGGGTGACATAATTGGATCCGAAAACACGCCCAATCTGGTGCCATACCATATTTGGAAGAATTACATTGTTAACGGAACTTCGCCTGGTCCAAACTTTGGAACTCTAGTGAGTGCTGGCGCGTTCTATGTTTCGAATTATACTCAGGGTGATACTCAAGTCGTATTGCTGCCGAACCCGCATGGTTCTCCGTTTGGAGGAGATCCATCACAAAATGGTGTGCCATACTTGAACCAAATCACCGTTCTGCTTGTACCAACAACTCAGGATCTATCGTTAATGTTGAAAGGAGGGCAGATTGACGCGGCACCAGTTTCTCCAAGCGACGTCGCAGGCCTAACATCTAGCTCTAACTTCCAAGTTACTTCAGGACCAACTCCGGACACTTGGAATCTTGAATATCCAATCTGGAACTATCCGTACAACCAACTCGCCTTCAGACAAGCTTTGGCTTACGCAATCAACCGCACCGACTTAGTTCAAACAGCTCTAGCAGGGTACGGAACACCGGGCAACGAAGGATACATTCCTCCAGAAATGGCGCCTGAGTTCAACTCTTCAGTACCAGAATACAACTATAACCCCCAAATGGCTCAGAGCTTACTTCAAAGTCTCGGATGGACACAGAATAGCAATGGGTATTACCAAACACAAAACGGAACGGTATTCTCTCCAACACTCTACGTTCCAGCAGAGCAACAACCCGAAATTACTGCAGGCAACAGGATCATACAGGACTTGAGAGCGGTTGGAATAGATGCGCAACTGCAGACAATCGCCACCACTTCGATGGTCGAAATTTGGGATAAAGGAACCAACATGTACTTGCACGAACAAAACTATGGATATCCCAACTCCGAGCTTCTATCTACAACCACCTATTCATTCACAGGGTTCGGAACTGGACCTCCGCTCGTAGTGGACGCGGCGCATCCAGTCTTCACGCCTGCAAGCGTTTGGCAGTATTACAACCAAACAGTCACTCAGCTCTATGCCGCAGGATCGGCGGATCAGAGGAATCAACTAATGCAGACATTGCAGGGAATAGTCGCTCAGCAGCTTCCGTCGATAACACTCTACTACGTGAACTCAGTCTGGGTGTATAACACAGCGAACTTTGGTGGATGGCCGCCTTCGCCTAGCACTATGGATTGGCCTGGTGGAATGTTCAACATGACCGCACTAGCCAGCATTTACAGTCTAAGCGCTCAAACAATGAGCTCCTCAATGACCAGCAGCAGCTCTTCCAGTTCAGGTGGTTCTGATATGATGACGTATGTGATCGGCGCTATAGTTGTGATAGTGCTGGTGGCAGCGGTTGCTATGAAAGCACGGAAGAAAGGCGGCAACACCCCAACAGCCACTACAACGAATCCCTGATCAAAAAGAGAACTGAGCGAAGCCCAAAAACTTCCTCAGTAACCTCACCCTTTTCATAATTTGAGCGACTCACGTTGAGGATCAGCGTACGATACGTACTCAGACGTACCATCTACGCCCTCATCACACTTTTCGCAGTCACCTGCATCACCTTCGCGATTCCACGAATAATGCCTGGAAGCCCGATTACCTATTTCGCCAATCCACACATCATCACATCACCTTCAGCCCTAGAGGCACTGAAGGTGAGATTCGGTTTAGATAAGCCGGTCTGGGTGCAATTTACTCTTTATCTGCAAAATTTGTTTTCGTGGCCTCCGAATTTCGGATTATCATACCTCTTCTATCCAACACCAGTCTTCACGGTAATTATGGAGTACCTACCGTGGACGCTCTTTTTGGTAGGCGTCTCAACAATCATCACCGCCATCATTGGAATACTGATTGGTGTTGTGACTGGCAGCAGACCTGGAAGTAAACTTGACACTTCAGTAATCTCAGTATCGATGATCCTCTGGACCATGCCGTTCTTCTGGCTGGGCATCATCCTACTTTGGATATTTGGGCTGTCGTTCCACATGTTTCCCATCGCCGGAGCGGCATCGAGAGGTTTTTCGGCGCAAAATCCACTAAGCATTAGCGATATCCCCGATGTGCTATGGCATGCATTTCTTCCAATGATGACACTCGTAATCGCGGCATATGCGGGTTACTCGCTGATCATGAGAAATACGATGGTAAATGAACTGTCTCAAGATTACATCCTAATGGCTCGAGCAAAAGGACTCAGCGAACGAGCTATTCTGCTTGGTCATGCTGCAAGAAACGCTATGCTCCCAATGATCACGTTGATCGGACTTAACGTAGGTTACGTCGTAAGCGGAGCCCTACTAGTAGAGATCGTTTTCGCTTACCCAGGTGTCGGATACTTGACCTATCGTGCTGTCTTAGCTCATGATTTTCCGTTGCTTCAAGGATTATTCTTCATATTATCAGTCGCGGTGGTTGCAGCAAACTACCTAGCAGACTTAACTTACGCACTCTTCGATCCTCGAATAAAATACTGAGCAGAGATCATTTTGCAGAAAATTGAACGTGCGCCAAAGCGGATCGAAACGCATGAAGTAAATAAGTTACGGCGCATTGTCTCAGACAGAAGAGCGCAGGTCGGCTTCGGGATCATAATAGTGTTCTCGTTCCTCGCATTGACCGCACATATCGTCTCACCATATTCCCCTTACGCTTTTCCCGCGCCAGGACGACCATACTCACCACCAAGTGAAAAGTTTCTACTTGGAACAGATTATCTTGGAGAGGATGTGTTCAGCGAAATAATCTACGGCGCAAGAGTTTCGATGCTAGTTGGAATCATAGTTGCGTTTCTTGCAACCAGTTTCGGAACAATAGTCGGCGTAGTCGCAGGATACTACGGACGATTTATAGATGAAGGATTGATGAGGGCAACGGACATTGTTTTGATCCTGCCCTCACTGCCACTCATGATAATTTTGGCAGCATACTTGGGGCCTAGTCTCCAAACAGTTATTCTGGTTTTGACGGTGACAACATGGCCACTTGTTGCTCGAGTAGTAAGGTCTCAAACCCTCTCGCTCAAGGAAAGACCGTTTACTGACTCTGAAAGAGTGGCAGGCGCTAGCGATTTCCGAATAATAACTAAGATCCTAATACCAAACTTGGCCACGATTATAGCAGCCAACGCAGTACTAATGGTAACGACGGCTATCGTTGGGGAAGCCGGCCTCGATTTCATTGGTCTTGGCGACATCACAGTTGTGAGCTGGGGCACTATGCTCTATTGGGCACAATCGTACGCAATCTTCAACGGAGCATGGTGGTGGGTAATGGCACCAGGCATCTGCATTGTACTCGTTGGTCTAGGATTCGTTCTAATTAGTGTATCAATAGAAAGTGTCTTCAACCCAAGGCTTCGAACACCATGAGCACAACCACAGGTGCACTCTTGGAACCTTCAGGCGCACGCGCACCGCTACTTGAAGTAAAGAATCTGTCAGTAAGCTACAAGACTAGTCTGGGGCAGGTTAAGGCCGTCGATGATGTCTCATTCACAATTAATAGAGGAGAAATTCTCGGATTAGTAGGTGAATCCGCATGCGGTAAAACGACTACTGCACTTTCAATAATGCGACTTCACGGCAAGAGCACGACCATCGAAGGCAACATACTATTCCAAGGTAAGAACATAGTTGACTTGAACGACGAGCAACTTCGAGAATTCAGATGGAAAAATGTCTCCATGATTCCGCAAGGATCTATGAATTCCCTAGATCCAGTAATGACCATCGGCGACCAAATCATTGAGGCAATACGAGCGCATAAGCAAACTTCGAAAAGCGACGCAAATGCGACTATGGAACGCGTCTTGACAGCGGTTGCCATACATCCTTCTCGAGCCAAGAATTACCCCCACGAATTCAGTGGTGGAATGAAACAGCGAGCCGTTATAGCAATGGCCCTGGCACTCGAGCCGCAGCTAGTCATCGCCGATGAACCAACAACAGCATTAGATGTTGTAGTTCAGAAACAGTTACTTGACCTATTGAAACAACTCCGCGAGCATTTGAAAATCTCCTTCTTGTTCGTCACGCATGACCTCTCAGTTATCAGCGAAATCTCCGACAGAATAGCAATCATGTACGCGGGCAAAATTGCTGAAATAGGAGACAATAAAGCAGTACTCAGTCATCCCTCACATCCTTACACTGAAGCACTCGTCGATTCCGTTCCGCGAGTATTCGGAAAGC
>DASQZS010000238.1:0-3527 GCA_035638535.1 Candidatus Acidiferrum sp. | reverse complement strand
GTAGCGAAGAAGTTCAATGAACGCAGTACAGCCCCTAGGATAGTGTGCCTCGTGGTTATGGGTATGGTTGTGGTTGCGGTTGCTGTTGTTCTAGCTGGAATAGTGCTGTAGATGTCCCATCCGATTGCAATCGACGTGAAGAACAATACTACTGGAAGGTAGATTAAGTGAGATTTTTCGACGAGGGTTTTTCTTAGTTTCAAGGATTTTTCCTCTTTAGGTTCAAGCAACTGCCTCGTCTTAGTGAGCTTCGAAAACAGTCCTGCTATGCGTAGCGAGCATACGCCTCCGAGGAGTACAATTGAACCATAACCTAGGCCTATGACCAGAAGTCCTGCTGCTGACGTCAAGAGTGCGATTGCAACTTGATCGAGGTGAACATGCGTAAGTTGTGGGATTGAGAACGTTGAAACCGCAGCAATACAATACGCAACGAAGCCTAGGATCAGCGGTACGGCCGAATCCATAACTGCTTTGCGTTCTCTAATTTTTAGCTTCTTCTCAGTTTGTTCAACCATTTTCGGAGTCGTCCTGTTCTCTTAGCGGACTAGCTTGTAGTATTCGTCAAATCCTTTTCTGTTGTGAGCGTTTCGGCAAGGCATCCGACCAAAGACAGTCAGCTAGGCGAATAATTCGATGTAGATTCCATTAGGGTCTTTGTACGCCCATCTACTCGACGCTGTTTTCATGCTCAGAATTACTGGAAACCCCGCTTTGTCTGCTTCTGAGATGGCTTTCTCTAAGTCGTCGACCTGGAAGGCAAGGTGGTCTATTCCCTCTCCGACTTCATATTCTGTGTTGAATTTGCTGTCCTGAGCGTAGTAGTTCAATTCGAGAACTCGTCCGTCTTCTTCAGTTGCCAAGTTGACTACTTCCCCTTTTGCTTGCTCGATCTTGGTTCTGCTTACCACTTTCATTTCCAAGATTTTGGTGTAGAAATCCAAAGATTTCTCTAGGTCCTTCACGCGGATGCCAGTATACGCAAATTTCGTTTTCATTTTCTTTCACCGACGGCTTTGTTGATTTGTCGTCGCATAGATCGTTGGCCGTTAAACATCGGTACTATTGCCCCCATAAGTAGATGTTGCCTTTGCCAACGAATTAGGAAGTTGAGGGACTGATTGAATCCACGATGATTGTGCCCGTCATCCACGGATGTGGGTCGCATACGTACGGGTAGGCTCCCGGTGACGTGAACGTGTAAGTCCAACTTGCGCCCGGCTGAATTATGCCAGAATAGAACAAGCCCGTCTCGCTGTGAACATCATGCCAGTCAGAATCTTCATTCTTCCAGATTACTGTATTATTGACTCCGATCACAACTGTGATCATCGTAGGTTCAAAGCCGAGGCTCGCATTAACACTGGCTCCTGGCTGGATAATCACTACAACAGAATTCGGGTTCACTTGGCTGAAAGGCGGCTGTGACATGTAGAGTAGTACAGTTGTTACGATCACGCAAATGACAACCGACACAACCAAGACCCCGCGTTTTTTCATGCAGCCTCACCTCTCAGCTACCAATTATTACTACGACTCCTCCAAGAACTGTAAATGTGTATTGAATCAGCAAAAAGAAAACATTTCTCAATTTTCCTTTAGCCTTAAGATCCATGGATTCGATTAGTCGACCACGATAGGATTAAACCAGTCAAACCGAAATACAGTTCATGGCACGGACACGCAAAGATGAATCTCGTTCGATAGGGAAACCCGTCATTAGAGACGGTCAGAAACGACGGCCGGTGACAGGGAAGACATGTATCGTGATACGTCCGGGCAAATCGTACCGCGGAAAACAAGGTCTTGATTATTTCGCGGGCGTCTCAACGCAAAGCGCCGGGTCTACTGGGCTCTGCATGCACCTTCTTTCTCTACCTCCTGGTGGCCGTTCAATTCCTCACTACCACAGACGCCATGAATCGATCATCTATGTGCTCTCCGGTAAAGCCGGTATGTGGTATGGAGATGCACTTAGACGGCATCTAACTGTGAAGGCGGGGGATTTTTTGTATATCCCAGCCAATATCCCTCATCTTCCATACAATTTGAGTGACACGACATTGTGCACGGCGGTCGTTGCTAGGACAGATCCGAACGAGCAGGAAAGCGTTGTCGTCTACGATGTCCCATATCCTGGCATGTCTACTTAGTAGCGCGCGTCGTTTAGGTCCGGTCTTAAGTGCACGAACTTCGACCACTTAAGAGATGACAACACTTCAGCACAGTGAGTAGGTATAGCGTAACCTGAATCCTCTGCGCTCTGTGAATGGGAAATGTCATATTCAACGAATATGAATCTAGGTCAGGCGATTGGATGGCGTCGGATCGCGTAATAGAGATTCCTGCCGAATGGGGAGGAATAATTCCGACTCAGGTTTTTCTTGACGAAGGCAAACGTATTGTTGACGAAGCCTCCAAGAGCAATATTCCGTTAAGGTTGCTAGGCGGAGTAGCTATTCGGTACCATTGCAGTGAACACATGGATTTTGCGAGTAAGCTTGGTCGCCAAGTTGGGCAGGGTCAGCAGGAGTATACGGATCTCGATTTTGTGTCTTACGCAAAATTCCGTAATGGCATCAAGAAATTTTTCGAACAGTTAGGTTACGATAAGAGGAAAGTTACGTTATCAAGCGCTGCAACTCAGCGACAAATCTATTTCCATCCTAAAGGTTGGTTTCACGTTGACGTCTTTTTCGATAAGCTGCTTGCCGCTAATCATCCGATAGACTTCAGAAACCGGCTTGAGTACGACTCACCCACGGCAACTCCGACTGATCTTCTCCTTGAGAAGGTGCAAATTGTCTTTCCCGGAATGAAAGATGTGACAGACATCATGCTACTCATGCGCGCGCATGACATTTCGATAACCGAGGAGAAGAATAGAATAAATGCAAAGTACATCGCCAAACTCCTGGCCGCAGATTGGGGGTTCTGGTATACTGTAACGAATAACTTGCGTGGATTGAAAGAGCACATCGGCGCTATGGAGACGTTGTCGGCTGAAGATAAACAAGATTTGATTTCCAAAACAGATCTATTGATGAAAACAATCGATGAAGAGCCAAAGAGTGGAGGATGGAGAATGCGATCGATGATAGGCGCTAAGAAACAATGGTACAATCCGGTTGAGACGACGCAAACAGTCGGCGAATTTGGAATCTGGAAATTACGAGATAAGAAATCTTCGTAACCCTTTCTTGCTGTTTTGATTAGACCAGTGCTTGGGTGCGGAGGGCCTTCAATGACTTCTCCGCGGCCGCGATTGTTTCACGAACTTCGTTTTCGGTGTGAACCGCTGACAGTAGTAGTCGCTCTAGTCCGTCCGGGTGCATGTATACTCCATGGTTCAACATTTCATCTCTGAAGCGCTTGTACTTCTCTAGGTCAGATTGGATAGCTTGTCTATAAGTTGAAACCTTGCGTAGCTTAGTGAAGTATATTGACAGCAGTGGGCCCACTTGGTTGATTATGACGTGGTAACCCGCTTCACGGAATGCTTCCGTTAAACCTTGTTTCAGTTTCGT
>DASQZS010000237.1:0-6267 GCA_035638535.1 Candidatus Acidiferrum sp. | reverse complement strand
CAATCCTCATCAATAACGTGCCGTTCGCATAGCGTACGTGCAATATTAGTAAATTCCATTGGGAATAGGTTTTTTGCCATATATTCCAATCGGAATATCACGTTCAATCAAAAATAATAGCGCCGTTGCAGTTGCACAGTTCTCATCATTGAAGGAACGTTGAAGCGATGGGATACGTTGAAACTCTGATTTGTCGGAGTTGTAATTCTGAAACAAAGCCGACAAAGATTCTTGCGTGTCCCAAATGTTTTGCGCCGCTTGACGTGGTATATGATTTTGATAAGATCGAACTAACTCGTGACTCGTTTAAATCACGTCCTCTAACGATGTGGAGATATGCTGAACTTTTGCCGATTCAGGACCCACAAAACATCGTAAGCTTGAATGCTGGTTACACTCAACTTCATAGATGTAAGAATCTCGAGAAGTATTTTGGGTTAAAGGAAGTCTACGTTAAGAATGACGGATTAAATCCAACAAATTCATTTAAGGATAGACCGGCCAGTGTCGCTGTTTCGAAATCGATTGAGTTTCGACTTAAGGTCATTGGGGCAGTTTCAACCGGCAATTTGGCCGGAGCCGTCGCTGCGCACGCAGCGAAAGCAGGGATGCCATGTTACATATTTATTCCGCTAGGAATTGAGTCTGGAAAAATAGGCCAGATCGAAGTTTACGATCCACACATAATACAAGTTAAGGGAACTTATGACGATGCAAATCGGTTAGCATACCTTGCCTCGGAAACGTACGGATGGGCTATTGCAAACATTACGATGCGCCCATATTATGTAGAAGGCTCAAAAACTCTCGCCTTCGAAGTCAGCGAACAATTAGGTTGGCGAAAGCCGGATCATTTGATCGTTGCTGTAGGGAGTGGTGCACTCATGAGGGCAATCTGGAAGGGATTCAACGAATTCGACCAAGTCGGACTGACTGATGGGTCGAAAACATCGATCCATGGTGCCCAAGCATCAGGATGCGCGCCTGTAGCCAACGCCTTCGAAAGCGGTTCAGATCGGATAAAACCTGTCGCAAAACCTGATACAATCGCGAAGAGTATCGCTATAGGCGATCCTGGCGACGGACACTACGCAATCCAAGTGGCAAAGACCACCGGCGGAAGAATTGGAAGCATCACCGACCGAGAGATCCAAGACGCAATAAAATTACTTGCTTGCAAGGAAGGGATATTCACTGAGCCGGCGGGGGCAGTCACGATAGCCCAACTGAAGAAACTTGTCGAAGGAGGATATATAAAATCTGACGAGAGCGTAGTTTGCTGCGTAACAGGAAATGGATTAAAATCCATAGAATCAGTCCCGTCAGGCTCAAAGTGGCATACTGTGGAACCGACACTAGAAGCATTGAGTAAAGTAATCGCGGAGATGAATTAAGATGGGTCAAGTAAACGTGAAGTTCTTCGGATTAGTTGTCGAAGCCGCCAAGAAACAAACGCACACTCAAGCAACTGCCTCAACCGTCCGTGAACTTCTAGACAACCTTTCCGGTGAATTCGGAGATAGTTTCAGGAAGAAACTTTTCGATCCCAAAGGAGAATTGCAGGGTTTCGTGAATGTTTTCGTCAACAATACTGACGTTCGACACCTCAAGGAATTGGACACCCCCTTGAAAGATGGCGATGAAGTATTGATACTACCCGCCGTAGCCGGCGGATAACCAAACTCGCTCACATAAAGTGTGTTTCGTCGTAAGTTTCGAACTCATTTGTTTGCTTGCGCAAATTTTGCTAACTCAAACTCTTCGTGTAGCGCGCGGACCGCAGTTGGTCCTTCTCTCTCTGGGACTACGAAGGATATGTTAAGTTCAGATGATCCTTGAGCAATCATGCGAACATTCACTCCCTTTTCAGCAACTGCTTTGAAGACTCTTGCTGCAACCCCAGGCGTTCCTCGCATTCCAGCGCCCACTGCCGCTATAACGCACACGTCGTCCTCGGCGGTAACGTTCTTTACGTATTCGGCTCCAAGAGTAGTTAATTCCAATACGTTGGTTGCGCGTCTCAGCTTATCCCTAGGTGTTACAAAGGATATTCCCGTTTCCGAAGAACTTTGGGAGATCATCAACACATTGATGCCACTCTCACTTAGCACGTTGAATACCCTAGCCGCAATTCCCGCTAGACCTGACATTTCAGCTCCTGCCACGCTTATCATGCCGACCTTATCGATGCAAGTAACCGCCTTAACGACGCCTTCGCTTCTCACGACACCTTCTCCAGCTATCAAAGTGCCTTTAGTTGTGAGATCGTTGGAGCTTCGAATCCTGACAGGGATCTGTTTCACGCTTACGGGTTCTAGAGCTTTCGGGTGAATTGCCTTGGCCCCGAAGTATGCCATCTCACTTGCCTCAGCGTATGAAATCCTCTCTAGCACTTTGGCGTTCGGTTCAATTTTCGGATCGGCAGTCATAAGTCCGTCCACTTCCTTCCAAATCACTACTTCATCAGCGTCGATAGCTGCTCCGAGCAGCGTAGCGGTATAGTCTGACCCTCCTCTGCCCAACGTAGTTGTTGTTCCATGTGGACTACAAGCGCTGTATCCTGCAACTATCGGTATGGTTCTTGCCATCAGCAACGGTTCCAACTGCTCTTTCACTCGTCTGATTGTGAGATCCATCAACGGTTTTGCTTCCCCAAAGTTTTCGTCAGTAGTGACACCTGCTTCGCAGCCCGTGAACCATCGGGCTTTCAGACCCGAATCCTTGACCGCTCCGCAAATCAAGGGAGCGGACATTTTCTCTCCGAATGATAAGATGAAGTCTCTTGATCGCGGTGTCAGTTCCATGAGTTTCGCAACGCTATGCAAAATTTCCTCTAGCTCTCTTGACGTCTGATCTAGCTCGTCTATTACTTCGCTTAACAATCTTGTATCATGAATGCAACCTTTGGCCATCTTAGCATGTAGTTCGCGAACTCTTTCCATGAAATCGGTTATCGATTTTAGATTGCCTTCGATCGCTTTCTCACACATGTTCACCAATTCGTCCGTTACGTTTGGTAGTGCTGATACTACGACTAGTATCTGATCGCCCTTTTTGGTGAAATCATTTATGATCGTGATCGCGTGCGATACTCCTTTGCTGTCACCAATCGAAGCACCGCCGAATTTCATTATGATACGCAAAGCTATCGGTGCCTCATCTAAGCAGCATCTTCTTTATGTCTATTAGATCACGCAGTACGGCGGTAGCAGTCTCTCTTCCACCAGCTCCTGCCCCGATCAACGTTACTTTCCCAGCCAACTCTGTTTTGAAAACAATCGAATTGAGTGTCCCATTTACACATAATGGATCGTTGATTGCTACGGCTCGTGGATGAACGGAAGCACTTGCCTTGTCAACCAGCCCAACCAATTTGACAGCTTTCCCGTCTTGCTTCGAGTCAAGTATCTCCCGTTGGCTAATTTTCAAGATGCCTTCTACTTCAACATCTTTGATCGTTATCCGTCTTCCCATGATCCAATTAGAAATTATGACTAGTTTACATGCAGTATCGAGTCCACTGACGTCGAGAGTAGGATCAGCTTCGGCGTATCCAGCCTGTTGAGCTTCCTTGACAGCGTTCTCGATGGGAATCCCGGCCTCGAAAATCCGTGTGAGGATGTAGTTTGTTGTTCCGTTAAGTATACCCTGGGCGGATTCGATGCGATCTCCATCCAAACAGTCTTTAGCGAAGTTCAAAATCGGTGTTCCACCACCGACTGTTCCGCTAAATCGAATCTGAACTTGCTGGTATTGTGCTAATTCAATTAATGACGGCATAGCGACCGCGAGCGGGCCCTTATTCGTGGTTACTACATTCAGGCCTTTCTTTATTGCGGATTCCAAGTGTGTTAGTCCCGGTTCGCCATCTGGTAGATGTGTTGGAGTTAATTCCAGGAGTACATCTGCCTCAACGTCGTTTATCACATTGAGTGCAGTAACGTTCTTCAGCCCCCAAACATCATGGACTGCAACGGTACCATACTTTTCTCGAGAAGCGAGCGCGTCCGCTAATATCAATCCGTCTTGATTCACCAATGCACCACCCCGGTCAACGATAGCGACAATTTGCGGTATGATTCCGTAACTGACTTTGAGCCATTCGCTCTTCAATTGTATTATTCGAGCAAATGACTGTCCAACTGTACCGAATCCAATGATGATTACTCTCATTGCAATCCCGACCTTAGTCAAATTGATGCATGATTTCTCAACATTGTCGAACAGTGAGAAATCAGGTATATGATTCGGGACAGTATCAGATCCCGTCAATTAACCTGTTGCCTTAGTTGAAGAATTGAGAAACACAAATCTTAGTTGAGACCTGTCGATCTTTCGCTTCAAGCGATTAGATACGAAGGAGCAATGACGGCCCTGAAGAATTGGCGCATTCTTCTGTTATGCGCGGCTATGGCTTCTGTAATATGGATGTCGCGCTTGATGTTTTCTGCTGTTGCTCCTGTACTCAGGAATACCCTCAGTCTAACGTATACGCAACTTGGCCTCGTCTCAATGGCGAGCGTTACACTTGCTGCTTTAGGATATGGTGCATCAGGGTTTCTGAGTCTGAGATATGGCACGCGTCGGATTCTTTTGGCGGCTGTGCTCGCGGAAATAACGGGGGCATTTGGAACTTTCCTGTCGAAGGACTTCGGAGGGGTTTTCGTTTTCCAAAGCATCCTTGGCTTATCGGAGGGATTATTCTACGTCGCGGCGCTAGCGCTCTTGACGACTACATTTGACCAGCGAAGAATTGGACGAGTGATAGGAGTCGTTGAGGCTTCGATCAATATTGGAGTCCTAGCGTCCTTAACTCTAGGAGCTTTCATCTCTGTCTTGTACGGTTGGCGATTTGCGTTCCTCGTCCTGGGTTTTCTTGGAATAATTTTGGTCTTTATGATCGCAGTTGCGCCATTTGGCGGCATTCCATCATATCACGACACGGACCTAGCAGAGATGTTGATGGACCCCTTTATGATTGCCATCTTGATTCCAGTAATTTTTCTATTTCTGAGTTTCTGGTCGTTTTGGGCATTTGTTCCCACTTACCTTGTTGTTAATTTGCATCTATCATACACCGTCGCTGGGTTTGTTGGTTCTCTTTCATTCCTATTGGCGACCTTTTCAGCGTTACTTGCAGGCATATCGGCTGATCATATTGGACCTAAAGCGTCTGCGTTAGTCGTCGTCAGTACGTATCTAGTATTCTTAATTTTCTTCACATTTTCTTCCAGCATAACGTATGCAATAATTTCTCTTTTGGTAGTTTCTTCTGCTCAGGCGTTCATAGTCCCAGCCCTCTTATCATCGATTCCAAAACGGTTTCCTGGAGCTGAACTCGGCCGTATCTATGGCATTGTGATTGCAATCGGTTATGCGGGCGGTGCTATCGGGCCCTTCATTGTGGGGCGCATAGCAGACATGTATGGATTCTCATCTGCGTTCTTGGCTCTCGCTGTATGTGTAGCTTTGGCAGGGCTCGTTATTTTGTTTAGGATGTAAGGCTGATAACTCTTGGAGGAAGTCGTGGAGAACCTTTCGTAGTGATACTCCTCAATTGTTGTCTGCTGTTCTAAGTTACGTTATCTCCGAAGATTCTATGAGTTAATCCTTCGGCGACCTTTTTTCGGTTCTTCCATGGTTGGCTTCGTCTACATACCACAACCATTCCATGTTTGGGGGTTCGATATCCATCTGCCAGAGTAGTCCGATCAATTCGCCGCGATGATGTAGCTGCTCTGTGAGGTTCTGTACCAACACGTCTTCCACGGTGAGAAAAAGCGAAGGGCGATCCTCGAAGGGGAATTCGATGACTTCGTTCAGGCGTTCGGGGGTTAAAGTTTCAAGAAAGATTTCCGTCTTTCTGTCAGTCTCAATGGTTCTGGTTCTGATCGATTCTATATCGTTGAAGTCCTCAAACGCATGTATGATTCGATTCTGAAGCGTGCCCTGCAGTAGATGATGTATCAGGAACTCTTCAACATCAAGTGTGTGGAGGAATATGTTTCGTAACGAGTAGAAACTCGCCTCCCGATCAGTTACAACTTCTGACCAAGGAAGTTCAGCGAGAACATCTAAGAACGAGCGCCTAACCAGCCGATTGTATTCAAACATCTGTTGATAATTCATTCGATCAGACTCTGGCGTTTATCAAGTAAGCTATGTCGACGATGTATTGTTAGTGATCCTCATGTCGGGATTGACGTATTCATCTAACGCGAGGATCTCGGGCTGTTGGAATTTCAAGTATTGAAGTCCTTCGACGAT
>DASQZS010000236.1:0-12622 GCA_035638535.1 Candidatus Acidiferrum sp. | reverse complement strand
TTCCAAATACGGAAGCGAAAGATGCTATACAGCGGTATCACTCCTTTTACAAGAAATACTTCCATCGATACGCGCGAATTTACCCCAAGATCAAAGAGCTCGTGGAAGGATTGGGAAATGCGCATATCTCGATTAGCGTCTGCACAGGTGCGGATGCGACGATGACTAAGACAACATTGGCGAAATCAGATCTGCGTGAAAAGTTCTCGGTCGTGGTTACGGCGGACGACGTAAATAGGCCAAAACCTGACCCGGAAGGATTGATACGGGCAGCGGCTTTGATGGGAGCCGATCCGGATCAGACAATCTACGTGGGAGACGCAGTAAGAGACATTGAAGCTGCCAGGAGGGCTGAAATTAGATCGGCCGCAGCGCTCTGGGGCTTCACGAAAGGTGATGATTTAAAAGCTCATCACCCAGATTTCGCTTTCAACAATCCACGCGAAGCTCTTGACTATTGGGTCCACGCTAGAGAGGCGAACGTGTGAATGAAGCGGCAGCCGCTCAGACGCACGTGGGAGGAACTGATTCTTAGAACCAAGAAACTGCTTTACAAACCTGAGAAGCTTTTCGAAGGTCGGGCCTCCGCGGAGTCGCGGGGCTCAGTCATCGTACGTCTCCACTTCGAAGGAGGTGAATCCAGAGTCGGCGTTCGTGTACCCGACACCGTAATTGAAACCAACTCCGGGCGAACCCGTCTTGTAGACATCATCCGTAACAGAGATCATCTCTACTCCGTTGATGAAACCTTTGATGACATTCTCTTCAATGGTTGCCTCGACCACGTCCCCGTCCTTGACCCCGTATTTCTCACCATCGAACCTTTTCAGTGAGACAAATTCACCGAGTCCCCCGGGCCATCGTACGATTTCAGCGTAGCCTTTCTCCGTCTTTAGAGGCCGAAAGAAAATCTCATATCCTGGGATACGGTGCGGCGTCATCGTGCTGCGAAGACGTATCTCGACCTCTTGGAAGTATTTGTCAGTCGGATTCTTGCTGAATACTTTTGCCGTGACGTGCTGGTTTCTTCCCCACACACCGCGAAGGATCGCGGTCGGATCGTCGTAGTCACCCTTGGCTGCTTCCACAGCGGCAACCATGCCAAATATGGGATGGGCTTGCTCGGCGCGTTGTTCCATCACGCCCCCGTACCTGAATCCGCTTACCTCTCCATAGCACATGCCGTTCTTTGTGATGACATCGCTCCAGTCCATTCCATCCCTGCGACCACTGAGCCACATCCCGTTTTCCGAGATCGGATATTCGTTAAGCGAGAAATTGGTGCGATAAGAGTGAACGAGTTTCAATCCTCGCGGGTTGAAAGGTGCCAAGATATTAACCTCGAAAGAGGAGCGCGCTCTTGTGCATATATAACAGTTGCCACACATGAATAATTTTATACCCCTTTGTCAACCGAAACGGACAGTCGCTCGCATTATGGAGATATTGTATGTCCCTAAGGTATTTACTAGGGACGCTACGGGACTTGTTCGTGCTTTTTCTTGGTTCGATGCCTTTCTGGTGAGTTTCGCCGTTGTCAACGCTGGAGTTTTGAGTTTTCTCTCGCCCTGATTGTACCGCTTGGTACGGCTTACCCGGGTGCCGACATGGTGAATGCCATGCATATCGGTCTTCTCATTTCGATACCGCTTGCAATTACTTACACTCTCCTCGCGGCGAGCATGCCTCGCTCGGGCGGCGATTATGTCTGGATTAGTAGAACGATCAAGAACGAATTATTCAGAGCTATAGCCAGCTCATAATATTTCTGCCTGAGGCTGTCTCTCACATATCGCGATGCTTAGCGGAGAACCGCAAGGAGTCCAGCGTCTACTCTGTAACCATTAAATCCGGCGAAATTATCAACACTACGGCAGATGGATCGTATGAGACTGGGAAACAAAGTTGCAATAGTTACGGGGGCCGGGTCCGGGATAGGAAGAGCGAGTGCTCTGCTATTCGCAAGAGAGGGGGCGAAAGTGGTGGTCGCAGACATAAACGAGCAGGATGGTCGCGAGACGGTTGAAAGTATCAAGAAGAATGGGGGAGAAGGAATCTTCGTAAGGACTGATATAAGCAAAGCCGCGGACGCGGAAAACATGGTGAAAGAAACCGTGAGTAAGTTCGGTAGGTTGGATATCTTGTTTAACAATGCAGGAATAAATCCGCTGGGGACGGTAGTTGACACACCGGAAGCTGTGTGGGACACTGTGATAGACGTCAATCTGAAAGGAGTCTTCCTTTGCTCTAAGTATGCGGTACCTGAAATGATCCGTTGCGGAGGAGGCGCAATTGTCAACACAGCCTCCATAAACGCCGTTGCCGCGCTCCCAAATGAAGTTGCCTATCACGCTAGCAAGGGCGGTGTTGCAGCATTGACAAGAGCGATGGCTATGGATCACATCGCCCAAAGCATAAGAGTGAATTGCATATGCCCAGGAGTCACTGCAACTCCGATATTGACGAAGTACGTAAGGGAATCAAAAAACCCGCAGGAGACCGAAAAGTTGCTTTTGCGAGAACAGCCGATAAACCGATTCGCGAAGCCCGAAGAGATAGCGCAGGCAGCATTATTCCTCGCCTCAGACGAGGCATCTTTCGTGACGGGGACGACACTCTTCGTTGATGGTGGGTACACTGCCCATTAAGTTTAGAATGGCAACGGGAAAGCCATACTTGGCCTTAGGTTTTCAGACAGCGTCGCTTGAATAATCAAGCCCATCGAAAGCATAATGATAGTTTGCTGGGCAAGCAATTTCCATTTCGATAAATAGATTCCGCACCACAGTTTTCCTGTTAGATATTCAGCAGTTCATCGAAACCTTCAGGTGCGGTACGGTCCCGTTGTAGGTACTAAGCGATCAATCACGTCGAGGTCGGACTTGCTAAGGCTTAATTGGGTCGCTGCCACGCTCTCTTCAAGCTGCTGTTCTGACTTTGCTCCGATGACACATGATGCAATTGCCGGGTTCGTGAGGACCCAAGCAAGGGCAATTTGCCCCATTGGTTTACCTCGCGTCTGCGAGAATTTTTGCAAACTCTCAATCGTCTTAACATTGGCTGGATCTTCCCAGTGGAATTGGCAGCCCTTAAACCACTCTGGATCGGCGGACCCTCTACTGCCTGCCGGAGCCGGGTTGCCAACTTTGTATTTGCCAGTAAGAACTCCTCCCGCCAATGGGCTGTACGGGACGATCCCTATGCCTTGATCAATACAGAGTGGAACTACCTCGCGTTCGATCTCCCGATTGAGAAGGTTGTATGGCGGTTGAGTGACAACGAACTCCTCCAACATGTGATGATCGCTTAGCCACAGAGACCTACAAGTGAGCCAAGCTGGAAAGTTTGAGCAGCCAAGATACCGAACCTTGCCAGATCTAACCAGGTCTGTAAAAGCACCGAGAGTCTCCTTCATAGGTACAGGGTCGCCAGCTATTTCGATCGGAGGCCAGGGCACATTGCTAGGCCTGTGAGCATAATAGATGTCAATGTAGTCAGTGCCTAGTTTACGAAGACTTTCCTTGGCAGCGTGCATTATATGCTTTCGGCCGAGACCCTCATCATTGGGACCTGAGCCCGTACGGTGTCGAACCTTAGTTGCGATTACAAGGTCTTCTCTCATACCCTTGATAGCTCTACCCAAGATCTCTTCTGACTTTCCGTCGCTGTAAATGTCAGCAGAGTCAATGAAGTTGATGCCCAAATCAACGGCCCGTTTGACAATCTTGATCGCCGAGGCTTCATCTATTTTAGATCCAAAATCCATCGTACCCAAACAAAGGCTAGACACTTTCACGCCAGACTTTCCTAACCGCTTGTATTCCACCCTACTAAGCCTCAAAAAAATTATCATTTTTTTCATTGACTTAAACGTTTCATACTAGTGCGGGCGGGTTTAATTGGTGGCAAGCCAGAAGGTCACAATAGACACCTCAAGCGATTCGTCGAACTAGGTGCTCAGCACGTGGGTTAAAGCCGCTAAGAATGTACCGAAAGGATATTCCGTCGTACATTCGATCAACATGTGGTAACTAGCTGATCGGAATACTAGTTCACATGAACAAGTTCACGCGTAACCTTCTAGAGGGATATACAGTAAAGTTCACCTTAATCTCGTCTACTTTGTTTAAGCAGATGTCAACTGCCAACTAAGCACTTTCTTGTCTGAGAGATTGACGAGAGCCCCATTGAGTATACCTTCGGTGTATTCGCTGCCCGGATTAATAATAAGAGTCTTCTTGATCTTGCAGACACCTCTGCCCTCGTGGATATGCCCACAAAGATCCACCAAGGGTTGGTGACGCTCGATTGCTGAACGAACTGCGGTGCTGCCGGCTCCGAATCTAAGTGGTTCACCTGCGGTCATGATGGGTTTAGGGGGATAGACTGAGTCATCCAACTTAACTGCAGTATCTAACCCGCAATCTATAGGAGGACAATGAAAGTTGAATACACAGTTGTTTGGGTCGGTCATGGAGGCGAGAATTTTCTCTATATTCGAGTTTAATTCTTCCTCACTACATTCACGCGGACATTTCCAAGGAGTAACGTTACTCCATCCTAAACTTGCCATTTCATGCAACGAATCGATTTTGATGATTTTGTTGTCAGGGTTCTTGACGTGCGCTGTCTCCGGAATTCCATCCACGACTTCTTGAAAGTCATCATTCCCGCCGGTTACATAACAAACCGTGTCTGTATCATGCAAAATCTTTTCCGCGTAATCAACCCAACGTGCTAATGTTTCTTTCATTGCCTTCAAGAAGACCTTGTCTACTTCCTCTTTCGATAGATCTCCTTGGGAATCACTGACCATGTTGTAGTAGTAACCGCTGTCGGCTATGAGTTCTTTCAATCGGTTTAGCTCTTCTGTGGTGCTTGCGACATGATCTTTGCCGAGGTAGGTTGTCCTGTAGGTGCCGTTGCTAAGTTCGCGAATTGGTATCACGAACTTTCCAGTTATGTCTCCGCCTAAAACAAGCACGTCTGCTTTGTACACCTTAACTGCGCTTAGGAACTTTCTAAAGCAACGTTCGGACCCATGAACGTCTGTAGCGTAGAAGATGCGCGTAAATC
This sequence comes from Candidatus Acidiferrum sp., assembly GCA_035638535.1. Taxonomy (GTDB): domain Archaea; phylum Thermoproteota; class Bathyarchaeia; order 40CM-2-53-6; family 40CM-2-53-6; genus FEN-987. Next base: position 7,546 of record DASQZS010000236.1, on the reverse strand, counting down.
GCTTACTAGTCAACTCTATCTCCGTGAGAAAAATCCTTAGTGGTACTGGTTCGAAAACGACGACTCAAACTGCGGATATTAAGCCTTGTTCCTGCATAAACGACATTGTATCAAACGCAGAAGTCATAAATACCAAACTCAGGTCTGAGGCGTTATGGGTTCTGTACCAAGTTCTTCACAGGTAAAGCCGGCGGAATTCTACACAAGAAAGGCTTCTGGTTTTGTCAGACAGCTTTCAGGCAAGGACATGGTAGTTTACAATCTGCTCTATATGGGTAACATGTGGCCGTTCATCTACATAGTATTCGGTCCAGCCCTTTTCCCTGGCGTGAATTTTCCTCTGACAGTGGTCATAGCAACCCCAATAGTCGCGATAATGGCGTTTGCATATTACTTCTTCATGGCCGCGATGCCCCGTTCTGGCGGGGACTACGTATGGGTCAGTCGCGCGATTGGTCCACTTGCGGGATTCGCAGAAAGTTTTGTGCTTATGATGATTATGATTCAATTTATCGGCGTACTCGGAGGTTGGGCGATAGACCCGTCCCTCAGAGGTATCGTGATCGTTTGGGGAATACTGACAAATAATCCAGGTCTGATCACTCAGATAAACAATTTCCTGACGCCTTGGACTGAGTTCGTCCTCACCTCCGTAGTCGTAGTGATCACGTGCCTGGTGACAGCCCTTTCGGTTTCGGCCATCCGGAAGTTTATGTGGGGTTGCTTCATTGTCGGCATGATCGGTCTCATTGACTATTGGGGAGTCATGCTGGCAATGGGCCACGACGGATTCGTTGCTCGGTTCAATGCGTTATCTGGAGCGAACTATGCGGCCATAATCCAGTCTGCTCAGTCTGGGGGCTATTTCACGGGCTTCGCGCTCTCCGCTACTTTTCTGGGCACGATATACGCTTTCCAGAACTTCTTTGGTTTTGCTTGGAATGGGTACATGGGAGGGGAAGTGAAAGACGTAACCCGGTCCCAAGCAGTGGGAACATTCGGCAGCACCCTAATTCTTGGAGCCATCACCTGGGTGACATATGAAATTGCGTACGTCGTAGCCGGGTCGGATTTCATTCACTCGCTGTCATTTTTGTTTGGGACGGGTGCGAACCCTCTACCGATGATGCCGTACCAAGGATACTTAGTGGTTTTCGCAACGAGTAACCCCATCCTCGCTTTGTTGCCAGGAATCGGGTTTATGGCCGGATGTTTTGGTGTGGTCGTGTCAATCCTTTTGATGGTCACGAGGGCAATGTTTGCCTGGTCCTTTGACAGAATATTGCCGGCGAGAATCTCGGAGCTTGATCAACGGTTCCATGCGCCAAGGAACGCGCTAATCGTGCTCTTTGTTGTCGGCATGGCGTTCGCATACTTATATTTCAACACGACACTGCTGAATTATCTAACCTACGGGTCTTTGGGAATTTGGGCCCCGCAAATTTTAGTTGGGTTGGCAGCAGCAATATTCCCGTACAGGCGAAGAGACATCTTCGAAAAAGCTCCAAAAGTTGTGCAGAGCAAGCTGGGAGGGGTTCCTTGGATGACGATTTTTGGAGTATTCACCATGTTCACAGCCCTATTTAATACGATTATCGCAGTCCTGCCGGTGTATACCGGGGCTCCCGTTAATCCCTATTATCTACTCGCATTCCTTGCAACCGCCGTGGCGGGACCGGTCATCTATTCTGGTGCATATCTCTATAACCGGCGAGTGGGCTTGGACATGGGTACCGCATTTCGCGAACTTCCTCCGGCGTAGCAAGGCTCAGATCTTTAGAAAGAGTGTGCTCGCTACTCCAGTTATTACTAGCATAGTACGTGAATCTTCAAACTAGCGACGAATCATAAATGTAGGATAGAAGAAACGGTGGTACGTATCTAAATGAGCAACGGCCTTTGGGATGAAAATCATCTTCTTGAAGAAATGGAACGCATTGTTAAGACTGCAACAGTAGATGGAGTAATATTACGAGGACTAGGCGCAGCAGCAATACGAAAACATTCACACGGTTTCGCTCAAGAATGCAAAGTGCTCGCAAGGCCGCTCACAGACCTGGACTTCATAACGTACGCAAAACAGGAACGCCGCTCGCTGGAAGTTTTGAAGAATTGCGGATACCATCAGGATCGCGCTCGAAGCTATATGAGAAATCTGCTTGGCCGTTCGGTATTGGAGGACCCGAACAGAAAACTGATAGTAGACCTCTTCTTTGACAAACTGTCATACAATCACATAATAGACCTCCACGGTCGCCTTGAACAGGACCCGCTCACGATACCGCTGGCAGATATTTTGCTTGAAAAAACGCAAATTGTGCAGATCAACGAAAAAGATGTCAAAGACATGATACTATTGTTGCGTGAGCATCCGGTCGGGCAGGGGGACAATGAAATGATAAACGTCACCAGGATTTGCGGCGTTCTCTCTAATGACTGGGGATTCTACTATACAGTAACCACCAACTTGGACAGAATCTCACAATATGCGAATGGATTGAACGAGCTTCAAGAATCTGATAGGATGGACGTACTGTCCAAGATAACGCAAATCAAGACTGAGATTGAATCATCACCGAAGAGTCTTGGTTGGCGAATGCGCGCACGTGTAGGCCCGAAGAAGAAATGGTATGCTGACGTAGAAGAGTTGTACGCTGGGCATTAGGTTAATTTTTGAAAGCACAACAAATGCGTAGAATATTCCTGCACTCATAGAGTAAATGCCGCTCTCTATGGCGGCCAATTGCGTCAACTGTTCTGTGCATGACACTTTTCTAGTACAGAGAATAAGTAGACAAGTATTTCTCACAGTAGCGGCCCCTTTGGCATGAATTTCTTTCTTCAAACGAAAGAAGGGCTTGGCGTATTCCATTGGCCATGAGTCTTATCGGAATAGACGTAGGTTCCACAGGTACCAAATTGGCAGCATACGATTCTGAAGGAAAGAATCTCGGCAGCCTTTATGCTGCGCACACACCTCATCATCCATTCCCTGGCGCGTGGGAACTTGACCCCGAAGAGATTTGGAACAACGCTGCAACTGGGTTGCGTCAATTAGTTTCCACCGATCCTTTACATCGAAACCCGCCAAGAGCCATCGCGATTTCTGCTTCAACAAGAGAAGGGTTTCCGGTCGACGCTAGCGGCAAAGCGCTTGGCCCCTGCATTATGACTGCAGATACCAGAGAAAGCGGTTTAGAGAGAATTATCTCGGACGCGTACACTCCTGATGAGTGGTTCGCGTTCTGCGGACATACTCCAGAACGCATGGATCCAGTCTGCAGGCTTCTCTGGTGGGAGAAGAATCATCCAACGGTAATGAGAAAGGCTGCATATTTCGTCGGTTGGGGAGAATTCCTCTCCTTGCGGCTTACGGGTAAGGCAGTTGTTGACAGGAGTCATGCTGGTCGTTTTCTAGTTTACGATTTCAAAACGCATCAATGGTCTCCAGAGCGTATTGCACAATTTGGCATAAACGCCACGCTATTACCCGAAATCAGACCATGGGGAACGATGATTGGTCCAATTCAACACGAGGTTTCGAGGAATCTAGGTTTTGTAAACGAAGTGGAACTCGCAGTTGGAGCAAACGATGCTATCTGTAATCCGCTAGGAGCCGGCGTATCAAAAGTCGGAACGGGCAGCCTGATGAGCGGTTCATGGGAAGACCTGCTTCTTCCCGTTACTCTACAACCCCCAGCTTCAGCATTGATCAATGCAGGAGTATCTATAGGACCGTATCCTGGAAAAGCAAGCTGGATGATATACTGTCTCAGCCCGACCGGTAGCTCCGCTCTCAATTGGGTGAGGAGCCTAGTTAACGTAAAATTGGATAATGCGGAGGTCTCGCTCCGCAATTCCAGCAAGGGTCCCGGCCACGTTCTCGCTGTTCCACATGTCTCAGGCGCCACCGCCACATGGGTCGGAGGCAGTGGACTTCGCGGTGCCTTGCTTGGAATGACTCTCGCAACGTCGCCGCTTGATGTTGTGAAGGCGTTCATGGAAAGCATTGCCTACGACACCCACTATTTGATTGAGGCATTGAAGAAAGGTGGCGCGAAAATAGATATGATGAGGGGGGTTGGCGGAGGAATGCGTTCGGAATGGTGGACACAACTTAAAGCAGATCTCACAGGTATGGTTATAGAAACAGTTGATCAACCAGAACTTGGGACTCTAGGCGCAGCGTTGCTCGCGGGCAAAGCGCTGGGCATTTGGGATGATATAGAGAGAAAGGCCGACGAGTTCACCCGTGCGTCCAAGCGCTACAATCCAAACCAAGAACGCGCAAATCTGTACAAGGAACACATGGAATTCTATCGATCATTAATTACAGAGTGGTTAACCAAAGACTGGAGTAAGCTTTCCACAAGTCAAGCCTCTAACTCTTAGCCTCATTTGGCCGATTTTGCTAAGAGAGAAATTCCTACTCACACTAAGAATCCTACTTAACCCATCGATGCGCTCAGATCATGATTCATGTTTTAGGTATTATCGTGTCGTTTTCTATTTTTTCGATATTTTTGATGTTGTGAGACAGGAGGAATGTTTGGCTCCATGTAGTTTGTTCTTTAGGTTTGAGGGTTGCGTAGTCTTTCCATTGGGTTACTGCGACTTCGAGGTTGTCGGGTCGGCCGGTTACTGGTTCGAGTGCGGCGAAGTAGTAGTCTCTCCATCCGCCGGTATTTGTGCAGATGTTGAGGTATGGTAATGCTTCTCCTTTCCATGTGACTGCGATGGCTTCATGTTTGGCTTCGTTAATTGCTGCACACCATTTTTCTTTCAATTTTGGTGTGTAGTAATTCTCCATGATCCCTTCAGATGGGCTGGCTATTTTGCTGATGTCCACTCGATTGCCTTTGGCGTCCACTGCTTCTGGCCAGGAGATCATGTCGCCCATCTTTCCGAAGCGGCTATCGTAGCCGAGCTTGACTTGCGTGACTTCATGTGGTATGACGAGTCGATGGTAGGGGGTTACTTGAAGTGTGTTGTGGCTACTATAGTGATACTCCAGGTTTTCGGTTGACAGGTTGCTAACTTCATATTCGATCTTTAATGTTGCCTTATTCTTTTGTAGGGTAATTTTTTTGCGGATTGAGATTGGGTAGATTTGACAGCGGGCTTCCATTTTCAGTGTAACGGCGGTCGGTTTTTTTTCTATCTTGATTATTTTCCAAGGTTTTGATGAAACTTCGCCGCCGAGTGGTAACTTCTTTCCTCTGAAAGTGCATGGGTCGGTTGTTGGTATACAGTCGAAGAATCCGCTCACGTTCTCAAGTTCTTCATTCGTTTTTTTGATTGGTACGTTGGGGCTACGCCATGCGAACTCTGTTTCTGTGGGTTTGTAAATTAGGCTTAGGACTCGAGCACCAATCTCTGGAAGTATCACGGTTCTGATTTTTTCGTTCTCAAGGACGAGTGCATTCATTCCACTGACTATTGATTTTTGAATCGAAGGTCGTGCCATGCGAATCATCTTTTAGATCATATAGTTAGGCTTGTGGACGGAGTCGTTATTTTTTCGAATCCGTCCTTCGTTATTATGTAGGTGTCTTCGTCTCTGAATCCACCGTATTGGTTATGGTAAATGCCTGGTTCGATTGTGCACACTACGCCTTCTTCAAGTTTCTCTTTGGATCCTGGAATGAAGAACGGCCCCTCTTGATCCTCAAGGCCTAAGCCGTGTCCAGCATGGTGTGGGAATAATCCCGAGTAGCCTGCCGCTGTGATCTCTTTAGCGACAGTGCTGTATACGTCCTTGCAAGCTCCGCCTGGACGTAAGTGGGATTCGGCTTTTCTCTTGGCTTCGAGGATTATTCTGAAAATTTCTTCTTGCTTCGCGTTTGGTTTGCCGACCACGTAGGTTCTGGCTCCGTCTGCCCAATAATTATTGACTACTGATTGCAGGTCTAGTACGATGCTGTCGCCTTCACGGAATCTTCGATTTGTCGGTGGCCCTCCAACCTCCAAAGTTCTTTCACCTGACAGCCAGGTATCGCCCCGGGAAAACTCGAAAGGTCCGTGTCGCATAATAGAATCAGACATTACATCCCTGCAAAGCTCCATCTCCGTTTTCCCTACCGCAATATTCTCTCTCGCGACTTTGTACGCCAACTCTAATCTTTCGGTGGCTTCCCTAAGTTTGAGAAGCTCATCAACGCCTTTCGTTTTGCGTGACTCTAAAATCATCTGCGTGATTCCTACGAAGCGCATCTTTGGGAAAATGCGTTTTGTTGCGTAGAAATATGCGTGAGGCATATACCAGTCCTCAAGCCCGATCGTTTTGACGCCTCGGAAGAGTTTTGAACTTTTTAAAAATCGTGAAAATTCTTGTGCGACAAATCCAGGGTAGGCAATCATTCTCTTAGTAAGTCTGTAGTCTTCGAAAGTTGCTATATTGCCGTCGAAGACTCCCTTCGCCCCTGTCGCTCGTGACTCTCCAAGAAACAAGTATCCGTCCGAGTCTTGCCTCAAAACTAGAACGGAGACCGCTCTGGGCCAGAAGGTTGAGTATCCTGTGAAATAGTAAACGTGACGCGGCTCGGTTATGATCGCGGCATCAATCCGCTTCTTTTTCAACATAGCGTTGAACACTTCTCTTCTCTCTTTTGGCGAATTCTTACTTTTCGAATTCCGCATAGAAAACACGCGTAGGGATGTTTCTTATCCAGAATTAAGTCTGCCGAGAAGTTGGACAGAAGATATATGTCTAGAAAAAGCTAAATCGCAATCGGCATAAGGGGCATCGTTAAAGATGAGCTTTTCATCCTTTCAAGAATTCGTTGACGAAGCGCTGAAGATCAATCAGAAGGCGGGAGAACAGGGGATCATTCTACGGCTTATGGGGGCCCTGGCGGTCAGGTATCATTGCCCCAAGTACGGACATTATCATGAGAAAATGGAACGAGTTCCAACAGACATCGATTTCGCTTCATACTCGAAGTTTAAGGAGAGTCTCACGAAATTTCTTCCGGGTCTAGGATATACGACCGATGCGTTACAGATGAGTTATCCATCCTATGCCGAAGGAAACAGGTACATCTTCAACGGGAAGACAACACATGTTGACGTTTTCTTTGATGCCCTCAAAATGTGTCACACAATAAACTGGAACAAGAGATTGGAAGTCGATAATCCCACGATTCCAATAGCTGACATCGTTCTCGAGAAGCTGCAAATCGTTGAAATCAATCCGAAAGACATCAAAGACCTCATCATCCTCCTTCTCGAACACGACGTAGGCGACAACGACAAGGAGACGGTAAATGGGAAATACATTGCTCAACTGTTGTCGAAGGACTGGGGTTTCTACTACACTTCAACCACAAACTTACACAAACTCTTGAATCTGATGGACCAGTACATAGCTCTCCCACCTGACGAAGGAAAAATAGTCAAAGAGAGAGTCGATAAACTGCTGAAAATGATAGACGACCAGCCAAAATCAATGGGGTGGAAATCACGCAGCTGGGTTGGAACAAAACAGAAATGGTATACCGAAGTCGAAGAGGACCGAGGAGTCCTCAAAGTAGAATGACAACATAGT
>DASQZS010000235.1:0-2540 GCA_035638535.1 Candidatus Acidiferrum sp. | reverse complement strand
AGCGCTCAAACAGTGGGTGGAATTACCATCGCTGATGGCGCGACGGTAAATTGCAAGTCGTGTGTTCTAGCTACGGCTACAGGAGGCATCATAAATTCTGGTACGATTGTCAATAACCGCGGCAACATCACTGTTGAAACTGGGTATGTCAACAACACCGATAACGGTGTTATCAACAATGGGCCTGACGGTGTTCTTACTATTTCGGCTGGCGACATGAATAATGCTGGAATAATCACAAATGGATCCGGCAGCACAATTTTCGTAGACGTTGGAGATATCATGAATAGCGGTTCTATCGATAATTGTTCTGGAGGCACAATAACCGTAAAAGGCTACAGTGGTGGTACTCTCATAGTTCAGACCGGACCGTGCCTGCTGAATACTGCAGGTTCTTACTTCTCTTAATTCAGCAGCGCGATGCACAGTTTTACTCTAGCTTCGCGTACCATGTACGAAGGATCTTCATGTTTTGCGACAATTTTGATACCCTATTCTGATTTCATTCAGTGATAAGAACTAAATACAGAGCTCGAGACAGTCTTGAGTCGGTCGATCAGAGATGAAACGCCGATTCGTTAAGCCTCGCGTACGAGCCACGGGGGATGCGAATATGATAGTTCGAGGCGCGGGAGCGGCGGGTGTTGTAGGACAGCTGTCTTCTCGGCGATCGAAAACGAACGTTCGAAAGGTCCAGGATGCGTTGGACAAGGTTGCAGACTTGCGTGGAGTTACCTTCGACTGGAAGGATTCGGGTCGACGTGATATTGGTTTGATCGCTGAAGAAGTAGGCAAAGTTGTGCCCGAAGTTGTAACCTATGAGGATAATGGTGTAGACGCTAAGAGCTTAGATTACGCACATCTAGTTGCTCTCGTCATTGAAGCTATCAAAGAACAACAACGCATGATTAGTGATCAGCGTCTGGAGCTTGAGGATATTAAGGCGGCCGTAAAGATTCTATCAGCACAGAAAGCCAAGCGCACAGTTTCCTCCTTCACGTGAGGAACTTATTCACCAATCTTCTCGCGAAAGGAAGTTACTCGCAATCATTTTTTGTACCTACTTTATCCTTGTGATCGAAACGCCTCCGAAATGGTAGATCCATTTCCGGGACTTGTGAGAGTTATCGGATCTCCCGCGATGATTTTCCCCTCTGATAGCACTGCCAAGTAGAAACCGCTTCTTCCACTGACTTGGAAGTGTTGCACCATTTCCATGTTTCCGAACTTGATGCCTAGCTTGTAGCATGGGAATCGAGGCTGTGTGACTTCCAGCTCAACTGAACCAGCGCGAAATCGGTCACCTATACGAACTGAATCCTCCAACAATCCTTCAGTAGTTAGATTTTCACCGAACATACCCCATGGTAAGTCTCCTTTCAACTCATGTCGCCAATAGCTGTAGTGTTCAAATGGGTAAGCGTAAACTGCTTTCTTAACTCCACCGTGTACCGTGAGATCCGCTTGGCCATCTCCCTCTAATCCCAATTCTCGAACTGTCACGCTTCCGAGGACAGGTCGCTTGAATATTCCAGTAAGAACTTCTCGTTCGTTCCAGGTTACGGTACGAGGTAATGCTACGTTAACCGACAGGACTCTTGCAACCAATTGTACAGCCTACATCAATAGATAATTCCAAGCTCTCGCAATAAACTGGGAGGGCTTATATTCGCATGTACACCGGCATCGAAATTCATGAGTAATGTCTAAAGCAACTTGACATGCATTCTGCATTCCCGGAGTGAATTCGGGGTTTAGCTGTAAATATAACATTGGTTTTGGAGTCCATCGTATTCAGTGTAGGGGATATTGAAAAGTTCGGGTTAGAGATGCGATTAAAAAGCAACATAGTTACTGTGTCGCTGATTGCGCTCGTAACGGTCACATGCATACTGACAACTGCCGAAATGGCTTTTTCTGTTCCAATGACGAACGATCAATATCCGGGTGGGTCTGCTACCTATTATGGTAATGTTGCAGCGCCCGATCAAACGGGATGCGTATACTTCACAGCGTTGGCGCAGAGCAATCAGTGGGTTCAACAGCCTGATGCTCCAAATCGTTTCGCGCTTTACCATCTTCCGCAAAATTACCCACAATCTGGCGCAGTTGTAATTACTGGATTCGAAGGGGATCCATATCCGCTGGTAGGTGGAATTTCGCCATCATATTTCCAAAACCCACAATGTGCGCCGCCCGTCATTTATGTTGTAACTATTACGAGCAATGGAGGGCTGACGCTTAACCCGAGCGTTGATTCACCGAAGGGGCTTCATGGTTGACGAGGTTTAGTCCGAATCTTTTGTCTCATCTAAATCCCCGTACTGTTTCTGGGGAACTCGATATGCTGTTATTGCTGCTTGAAGACTAGGCCGGCGGATTCAAGAACATCTTCGTGAGATCTAGCGATCTCTGCCTTATTGGTGAAGTCTAGATTGACGAAGGCTAGAGGATTGGTTTTCTGTCTAATGCTTCAAGATCCGATCTGTGATCACGAATAACGTTCTCTAACCTGGCAGGAGCCAGAATTCGTTTCCATC
>DASQZS010000234.1:0-4878 GCA_035638535.1 Candidatus Acidiferrum sp. | reverse complement strand
GTTTGTTCTGAGATAGTAACATTCGTGGAAGCCTCTAATTTTCCAGATTGGTACGAACTCTACCGTTGGTTCTTCGATGAGGCGTGCCTGTTGTTTTTCGTGGCGCAGCTTTCCGATCATTCGTTCTCCAAGTCTTCGATTTGAGGAGATGGCGATGTCGACTGAGCGTTTGAGTGCTATTGGTTCGATTTTGTATCCTTGCTCAATTATTCTGTCGCTATCCCAACCGTTACCTGTTCGGAGTCCTTTGTACTCTTTGGTTTCAGGAGTAATCTCGCCGATCTGCTGGAGTCGACTTGTCAAATATTCTTCGATCGCTGTTGAATCAGTGTCCTCTGCTGGCTCGGGATTGTCGTTCTTGTTATTCGGCGCACGAAGGTTACCTTCGAGGCGTTTTCTCAGATTGTTTAGTTTGGATATTGGATCATCCGAGTCTTCGGGTTCCGACAATCTACTCTCAATCCTTCAACACAAATTGAGCGTTCGCGTTTGCTAGGAATGTTCCCCCTTGAGAAATCAGCTTGTCAGAAACAAGTGCGTTTGTATTGTAAATGCCTTGTGCCGAGTTTGCTGCTGGTGAAAATCCGAAGGCGACCTTAACGATGCCCCCGGTGGCTAACGTGGAAATTTGCAGTTGAATTGATACCGGTGTTCCTCTAGGGTCGAGAATTTGGATCCATATGACTCCCTGTACGGGTGCTCCGATATTTTGCAGGACTACCCAGATCAATACTGTTTGCCCCGAGGAAAAGACAGCTGAAGTCTCATTCGTTGCGTCTGTAGAATAGAGTTGGAGAATCATAACGCTCGAGGTCGATGATGAGTCGATTACGAAGTTTGTATGCGTCGTCGCGGTAGCGTAACCTGACTTTGATGCTGCGGCGAATACCGTGTAGGCACCTGAAGTAACGTTAATGGGAATCGTCAGATCGGTTTGGAATACTCCTGCTGTGTCGGTTGTAATGCCAGTTAACAGGTCGAGTTCTGACCCGGCTGGGCCGTCTACTTGTACGGATAAGTCGGCGCCAGGGGCGGCGCTTCCGGTACTATCCATCACAACCCCACGTATGTTTACAGTTTCATTGGGTTTGTAATAACTCTGATCTGTTTCAACTCTAACTGAAAGACTCGACGATGTTGGAATGCTCAGCGTACTATTTGTTTGCGGCGTTGAAGCAATTTGCAAATTCACATCTGATGAAAGTTCTTGTCCGTCAACCAAGGCTAACACCGTAACGTTGTAAGCTCCCAGGGGAGAGCTTGGAGACGTCACGATCGTGAGCAGGGAATTGAAATTTGGATTGGCGATACCGTTTTCAGGGGTAAAGATTGCGGTACTCTGGACAGGTATTCCATTGGAAACGAGGAGAACATTTGTGGACTCTCCGCCATCTATGTTGACTTCGAATTGTGCGTAAGAACCAGCGGTTATGCTTCTGGATGTTGGTCCAACTTGAAGGACTGGAATCACATCACTAGGGCCGTACATGGATATGTTCTGAAATGTCGAATCTGCTGCGACTGGACTGGATAAAATGCCGCCCGTTTGAGCAATTGATAACCCAACGAGTATTGCCAAGAACAGAACAATTGCGGATCGAGTCTGCTTGGCTACCATTAGATGGAACCTCGAGGCATACTTCACGTCGGATATCTATTTAAGTGTTGTTGAGTACCACACATCTACGCATTGGTCGGTGTATACGTGTGGCGCTAACAAACTTTCATATACTACCGCCAGCGCGTTACTGTCGTGATCCGTTCATGAGCTCCAGGAGCGCTGATTCTGCGGTTGTAGATTTGCTCCGGAAGCTGAATCGTAATGTTGAGATAGTTTCAAAGAAAATTGACAAATTGATCGAGGTTGAACGATCCTCAACGGGTCATTTTGGGAGACCTACCGTCGACGTGCCGGAAGGGCTTCCTTTGGACGTTACCACTCTTCTGTCACTTCCTGATCATTTGCGCAAATCCGCGATAGCTCTTTCTTCCCTTGGAGAGGCAACTGCCACTGACCTCTCTAAGGAGACGGCACGGGTACGAGCGGTCGAAAGCGATTACTTAAACCAACTTGTCTCGATGGGATTAATCAAAAAGAAACGTAAAGGTAGGGATGTTTACTTCTATATTGAGACGTAGGTGTTGTTGTTGGCAAAGACTCTGGCTTTTCACTCATACAAAGGCGGAACCGGCAAGACTTCCCTAGTCGTCAATCTCGGGGCTCTCTACGCGAAACAAGGCTCTAACGTATGTGTTCTCGATTACGACTTCCGAGCTCCCAGCCTTAACGTACTATTCAAGGCTAAGCCAGAGCACTGGTTGAACGATTACTTGGAGGGCAACTGCAGTATCATTGACACGCTTGTCGATGAATCCGCCAAATTCAACCTTCGAGGGAAATTGTGGGTAGGCTTCTCAAATCCGTCTTTAGAAGCGTTGAAGAACGTTATGGGTAAAGATAGACGCTGGGAGGTCAAGGCGCTCTCCAGGACTCTAGCTGGCAAGAAACATATTATCGAAGAAAAGAAGGTTGACTATTTGATTTTCGACACGAGTCCAGGTGCACAATATTCGTCAATCAATGCACTCGCGGGAGCAGATATCGTATCCTTGGTTATGAAAGCTGACGAATTCGACTTAGAAGGAACAAAGGAACTTTCCAAGGGTGTTTACGAAGCTCTCGGCCGTAAATCTGGCGTTGTGTTAAACAAGATTCCGCTAGAGCAAATCGCAGCGGGTGGAGGCGCTGAAAAATTCGGGAAAACCATAGAAGCAGAAGTAGGTTTGCCACTGGTTGGCATGATACCCTGCATGTGCGAACTAATGGCTATGGGTGGAAAAACAATCTACACGCTCGAAAAGCCTGACCACACTTTTGCGCGGTCAATTGCGCGCATCTCTGAAACGCTCAGAAACATGTAATTAACTAGTAGATTTCTCAAGACGTTTTTCATAATCTTTTCTCAATTTTTGATAGGTCGACTCATCCACTCTATTCATCGCTCGGAGTTCCTCCAAACGCGCGAGCGCTCTAGCCGTGGCTACGTAGCCGGTATCTGCCTGTCTAAGGAATTCGTCCACGATCTGTTCACGTCTATGTCGACTCTTACGAGAACGAGCGGTCAGAACAATCATTCCGATAACGAATAAAGCGCCTGCTAACACTAACGCTGGTTGCATTGGACCGGGTTCTATCTGCAACTGAAGAATAGCCTTATGCGTTAGTGAACCTGAGACTCCGAGGAACTCAAAGGTGTAGTTGCCATTCGTTGCCATAAATGATACTTGTATGTTCACGATCGTACTTCCGCTTGGAACCAACGAACTAGGACTGAATTGAATTGTAACCCCTGGCGGTTGGTTGATCGCCGTGAGGTTTACGATATCATTGAATCCACGTAAGGAAAGAACTGTCAAAGTCACCGAACTGGTTTGGCCCTGTTGAATCGTTAATGTGCTAATGGATGATTCAAGCGCGAAGTCGGGCGTCAAGTAAACAAAAATAAGATTTTGATGAGCTGTATCATACCCGGGTTTATCCGCCGTCAAGTACGCAGTATAATTTCCTGCAGGGGAAGACTGTGCCATATTGAATGTGTCTTGGAATAGCCCGTTCGAGTCAGTATAAGCGACTGCCACATGCACACTGGAGCCCTGCGGACTTATCACCTCTATTGAGATGAGTGCATTCGACAGCGAGCTGTTATTCAGATCGAAAACGCGACCGGCCACCGAGACATAAACGCCCTGATCCGTTTGGGTCGGGTTGAAGGAGGCTTCAATCATCATCAACTTTTGTGTGGAAAAGACTGAACCGCATGAGGCCATTAGCACGATTATAATTAAACCCCCACACAAGAATGGGGTACGCAGGGTCAACCGCCTCCTATGATATGCGACACAATCAACCAGGCTTAGAGTTTTCGGAAGCCCCCGATTTCCTTAATGCCCATTCGATTTCGCGATGATTCTTTGCATTTTAAGTCGCGAGTCAATTTTCGATAGAACCGTGTCTAAGTTTCGATTGGTAGTCACACTTACTGGCAGAATCTCCTCTTCCATGAAGTATCTTCGAATTAGTGCCTGAGCGTCTGCGAGTTGCTCTTCTGAAATTTGATCGATTTTGTTAGCGCAGATTATGGTGGGCGATGAGATGTCAACTTCGCGAAGTATTTGACTGCACGCTCTTACCTTTCGCTCCATAGGGAACCGTTCCTCACTTGCGTCTATGAATAGCAGTACGAGGTCAGCGGTGGCTAGTTCTCCGAGAGTTGCATGGAAGGCCTTCAGAATGATAGGGTGCATATCTTCGATGAAACCGATTGAATCGATCAAAATGATTTCTGTTTGAGGAAGTTGAGCCTTACGGGCGAAAGTTGTTAATGTCGTGAATGGGCCAAGGCCGACAGTTTTTTCTTCATGGGTTACTAAATTGAAGAAGCTTGTCTTCCCGGCCTGAGTATAGCCTGCTAACGCAACTATGGGAAAACCTAGTTCGCGTCTATGATCGCGCTTGAGCATTTTTTGTTTGTAAATGTCATCTAACTCGCTCTCAATCCTACTTATCCGATTTCTCGCGGCACGGTAGTACTCTTGATACGGGTAATTTCCTGGGCCCATCCAGCCCAGTTGTTCACCCATTATTCCACGAAGTTTGATGAATTCTCTACCCCAGGACAACGTATACTTCAACTTCGCGAGTCTGATCTGAAGTTTCGCTTCGTTCGTGAAAGCCCTCTTATCAAATACTTCTAAGATCAGCAGATTCCGATCGATCACGCGAACCTCCCCGCCCAGCCGTTGAGTAAGTTTGAATACGTGGCTGCTGGTAAGTGCGTTAGCAAAGATCACGGTGTCAACATCATTCTCATCGACGAG
>DASQZS010000233.1:0-2576 GCA_035638535.1 Candidatus Acidiferrum sp. | reverse complement strand
GATACATGAGGGTCGAAATCATTTTGATGCCACGGGTATGCTCCGGTTAAGTCACCCAAAGTAAAGTGAGCTTGTACCGGATTCATTACGGCAAAAGGGCTAATTACGAAAATTGCGACTACCAAAGATGCTATTAGCTTCTTACTGTGCAACTTTCCATTTTCTCCAGTGATTTAGTTCTACGAGTGCCGAAGGGCAAATTCAAGATACTTAAGCGGACCACTCGAAAGCCGATATATCACACGATTCATGATGATGAATACGATGAATATAGAGGTCGATGAACGATCACTGTAGTTGTAGGCACTAAGAGCTAGAAGAAAACTTTGAAAATTATCTGAACCTTATTGTTCGGTGAGGTTATTTGGTTAGGTCAGCCCAGACTTTTGCTGGTCTCCAATTGTAGACGATTGTTTTTAGTCGGGTCATTTCTTCGATGCTGTAGCCTATTCCTTCTCTGCCCATTCCTGATTCTTTGTTTCCTCCGAAGGGGTAGTATCCTACGCCGTGGCGGGGGGCGGCGTTTATTGTTACTTCGCCTTCCTCAAGTCTTTTTGCAACTTTCCTTGCTTGGTTGATGTTTGTTGTGAAGACGCAGGAGTCTAGTCCGTATTTTGATTTGTTCGCTAATTCTATGGCTTCGTCTACGTCTTTTACTCTCACTATTGGTATTACGGGGCCGAATGTTTCTTCCCAGACTATTTTGGCGTCGGTTGGTACGTTGTCGAGAACGGTTGGTTGGTAGTAGTTGCCGTCATGTTTTCCTCCAAGTAGCAATGTAGCTCCTCGTTCAATAGCATCTAAGACTAATGCGTGCACACGTTCTGCAGAGGCGTTGTCAATCAGTGGTCCTAATTTGTTGGTGGGATCTCGTGGATCTCCCAACTTGTAATTCGCGGCCTCGTTTAACACTTTGTTGACGAACGTGTCGGCTATCGTTTTCTCTACGAATACGCGGCTTATGGCGTCGCATCTTTGGCCGCTGTAACTTAGTGATCCTTTTGCGGTTTCAAATGCGGCGAGGTCTAGGTCTGCGTCGGATAGGATGATCGCGCATCCCTTGCCTCCGAGTTCCATGTGAAGCCTCTTTAGGCCTGCGGCTTGGGCGAGTTTTTTACCGATCTCAGTGCTTCCTGTGAAGGTGAGCATGCTGATTTTTTCGTTGCCCGCAATATGTTCTGCTATCCGCCCTCTTCCGGTGATGACGTTTAAGGCTCCTTTTGGTATGCCGGCTTCATCAAGGAGTCTCGCAAACATTAGGAAGGAGAGCGGGTCTTTGCTTGAACATTTCACTACAACCGCATTTCCTGCGAGGAGAGCTGGGATTACTTTAGTTGATGTAATATAGAGTGGATAGTTGAAGGGTGAGATTGCCAGCACAACACCTAATGGTTCTCTTAGGACGTCTGCTGAGGTTCCGATAGTTTCGTCTGACCAGTCGCCTGGTATGTGTTCACCACGGATTTTGCCGGATTCGTCGGGTGTGAGCTTCAGACGTTCAGCTGTGGCTTTAACTTCTCCTTCGGCATTGGCTCGTGTTTTTCCTGCTTCTCGCATCAGTATGTCTATGAAGGCATCGATGTTTTCAAGCAATAGATCCCGAGCGACTTGGAAGATTTCTATTTTCTCTACGGCAGGAATTGTTCTTATCGCGTTCCTATTCGAATATGATGATCCAACGGCTTTTTCGGCTTCGGATTCGGATGCACTTGGGACAGTAGCAATCACTGCGTGATCTATGGGGCTACGAACTTCTATTCGTTCAGGTAGAGAGACCCATTCTCCGGCTAGGAACATTTTGAAGTCTAGGATTTCGTCACGCGTGGTCTGGATATTGTCGAAAATGTTTCCCAGTTTCACGGTTCCTGCTTGTGTCTTCATTATATTCTCCGTCCCGAACGAATACCGTTAATCGTACTACTTCAGTATAGCTTCTGCTTCTATCTCAACTAGCACTCGAGGGTCAATTGATATGCGGTGTTTCGGAACGAATCATCTATATGATTCATAGAAACGAAGTTCATTCTCACGTACGGGATGCTAAGAGATGGCGCTCCGAGAAATCCTACCTACGTCTACATGGATATTTCCAGAAAACCGTCCTAACATTAGTAAGCTGATTGAAAATCATAAAAGGAGTTTAACTGATCCCGAATCGTATTGGGGAAAAGTTAGCAGCGAACTTTTCTGGTACCTTCGAGATGGAAATGTTTTTCAAAAACTAGATCACCCACCCTACGGTCAGTGGTTCCCTAAATGGGAGACAAACATTTGCTATAATGCGCTGGATCGACATGTCTCCAGTTCCCGAGCTAACAAAGTCGCATATTTCTGGGAGGCTGAAAACGGCGAGAAGAGAACGCTAACCTACGCTGAACTTCACGAACAAGTCAACAGACTCGCTTCAGCGCTGAAGAAGCTTGGAGTAAAGAAAGGAGACAGAATTACAATTTATCTCCCAATGATTCCGGAACTTCCAATCGCAATGCTTGCTACTGTAAGGCTTGGAGCAATTCATTCTGTTATTTTCGCTGGCTTTACCGCTCAAGCTGTCGCAACCAGAATGACCGACTCTC
>DASQZS010000232.1:0-2942 GCA_035638535.1 Candidatus Acidiferrum sp. | reverse complement strand
CTCCGAGCTAGACCCAATCCTAGAAAAGATAAGCAACAGAAGTCATGTGCATCTTTGCACTTACGGACTGGCCTATGGGATTATTCCAGAGGAACTATTGGACGTATACCCACTATCACAAAGTGAACATTCACTCGCGCCTGAAGCCAACATAATTCACTCTGCTGTAGCTCGTATAGTCGAGTATCTCGAAAAAGCAAATTATAAATCCTGTCTCATCGTTACAGAAGAGAAGTGGCAAGAGAAATTAGCGAAATCTACTCAACGAAGATTGAGCAAAAAAATGAAAGTGAAAATCGTTGAGAGCGAGAAACTGAATAGCTCAGTCATAACCAGTTTCGCTAAGCCAAAAGTCCGCAAGCGAATGAGATAAATTCAAACGAATCTAACAAGCATGTGGGCTCTTGAAAACATGAATCTTCTCCAAGTCAAAAACGAAATATTGGAACTAGGCAAGACTCCTGTGGCAGAAAAAATGTATCCGATTACTTCCGATTGGGTTCCAATTACCGACGTCCTCGCCATTATCCAACGGTTCGAAAAACATTGGGAAAAACGTAAGAGCGGAACGAATGTGGAAAACGATAGTAATTTGATTTCAGAAATACTTGGGCGCGCGTAAAAGCACGTGGAATGACAGTTTTCGCAGATTTTATTTAAATTGAGTTACCATGAGTAGGTCGAGAGATTTGAGACGAGAACAGGTATTGAAACGGCCGACGCGGCCATTTGAAGTTGATCCGGAAAAAACCATAAGCGAACTAGTTCGAGACATGTCCCTTACCGGATTCCAAGGACGTAAACTTGGTGAAGCAGCAGAAGCATGGACCGAGATGCTGAAGAAACGTGAAATGGTTATTTGGCTTGGCCTAGCTGGAGCCATGGTCCCTGCGGGCATGCGTCAACTGATCACTTACCTCGTTAGACGCAGAATGGTTGACGTCCTAGTCACCACGGGCGCAACCTTGTACCATGACGCATACGAGACAATTGGTGGAAAACATTTCCTCGGCACTGATCAGATCGACAACGTCATGTTGCGCAAGCACAGGATTGATCGAGTCTACGACGTTTACGCTGATGAGAACAAATTCTATAAGTTGGACGTTCTGATCGAAAAAGAATTTTCTTCTCGACTTCAATCGGGACGATCGTACTCGTCACGTGAAGTGCTTCACGAGTTCGGCAAGTGGCTTTCAGAAATGTCACGGGACAGGGACGGTATTTGTGTTGCCGCGTATGAATCAGGAGTGCCAATTTTCATTCCGTCGTTCTGCGATAGCGGTATGGGTTTCTCTCTAATGTTCGCGAACAGACGCCGAAAGCGTCACATAATTGTAGATCACATGCGCGATGTTGACGAGAGCTCAAGAATTACGGAACGATCGAGACATACGTCAGTTATTGTAGTAGGTGGTGGAGTTCCCAAGAATTTCATCCAGCAGACCGCCGTGATAGCTAGTTATCAAACACGCCATGACCGGACGCATGATTTCGCGATTCAATTTACAACAGATGTACCGCAGTGGGGAGGACTTAGTGGATCAACGTTCGAAGAAGCTCAAAGCTGGGGTAAATACAACGCACGTTCCAGAATGGTGCAATGCTTCACCGATGCAACTATAGCATTACCTGTCGTGGCTGAAGCACTTAGTCAGCGATTCAAACGATTTAGACGCCGCGTGCCTCGATTCAATTGGACAGACCATAATAACGCGCTGGATATCACGTACCAACCCGTTAAGTTATAGAGTAATGTTTGAGATTCAGCCGTACTTGTATGAGATCCCAAACCCGCCTTTAGGATTCTTCCATCCGACGTTATAGCATGCGATACGGCATGCGCCGCATTCGACACAGGCATCGTAGGTTATGTTGACTTTCTCCTCCTGCCATTTGTATACGTCGGTCGGACATACGCGGATGCATCGGAAATTAAATGGGCACTTCACACACATGTTCTGATCTTTAATCCAGAGATGTGAATCTTCGTCTACCTTGTAACGGTCTCGATACAGCTTATCGTTGAGAGTCATAGTTCGTTTGGTGCTCACGCGAACATCCTCCACATGTGATATGCGTCTTTGAGGAGCCCAAGTCTCGATCTTCGTTTGAAGAGCATCGACTTGGCTTCCTTGATTCTTTCCTGTTTTGTTTCGTCGCCAACTAAATGCCACGAGTAGATAAGTTCGTTGGCTAATTCCGGATACAAAGTGAAAAAGTGAGGATTCGAAGCAAAGAAACTGGGTAATTCCCGGTATTGGCGGAGATCTTTCAATACGAAACTTTGTTCAAGTTTTTCACGGTACTTGGCAAGATTTCTAGAGGAGAAATCATTATGTTTCTTGGCATCAGCCACCGTTTGTCCAGCGATTATACCAGATGTCATTGCGAGGTTAGTTCCTTCCCAGTTCACGGCGTTTACTAGCATCGCAGCATCACCGACTACTAGCATGCCATCTGTGTATATCCGACCCACCTGATCATATCCACCTTCAGGGATCAAGTGCGCCGAATATTCTTTCAGTTCTCCGTCCTGAAGGAGAGGAGCGATTGACGGGTGACTCTTGAATTCCTCGAAGAGATCATTTGGTCTCTTGCCGCTGGTATCCAGGTCATGTAGGTTGACGCCTATGCCTACTGACAAGGTGTCCCGATTTGTGTACATGAAACCTGCATGCATTCCAGGTCCCCAACCGATAAACATTGAAGCGACACCTTCTTCCGGTCCTAGATTGAATCGATCTTCAATTTTTTGTCGCGGGAAAGCGATCACTTCCTTGACGGCCAGTACCACTGAGTCTTGTTTGAGTTCCTCTCTGATACCTGCTTGTTTTGCAAGCATTGAGTTTACTCCATCCGCAGCGATCACAACATCTGCGAATACGTCGCCCCGATCGGTCTTTACACCAATTATTTTGCCATTTTCTTTGATGACCTCT
>DASQZS010000231.1:0-3793 GCA_035638535.1 Candidatus Acidiferrum sp. | reverse complement strand
TGCGATCGCCATTTCCCACACGAAGAATTGTCTTCCGAGGTCGTATAAGTCGAGGACTCGAATTCGAACTACCGGATGACCTGCTTTCTCCAAAGCCAATAGCTCTGCGTCGTTCGTTGTATCTCCTTCAAGTTGCAGGTAGATGAAGAGGCGGTCGTTACCGTACACTTCGGGTGAGCCTAGGGGTTCGCCTACAACTGGGAGAATTCCGCGGCCCTCTTTACCGGTGCTTTCGGCGATAAGCTGTTCAATCCAATCTGCAAAACTTGCAATCTTGTCCGACGCTACGAAGGTAACTTTGTTTCGTCCCGCTTTCGCTAATTCGCCTAGAATGGCTCCGAGCCATGCGCCGGGATTCTCATTGGGATCGACGCAGGATTCGCAGCTACAAGTCGCAGTCATAGCCTGATTCAGCAACCGAGCTACGTCCATTCCGATCAGCGCGGCTGGCACAAGTCCGAAGTATGAGAGTGCCGAGTAACGTCCTCCAATGTTGGGATCGTTGAGAAAAGTTGCTCGGAAGTGATATTGGTCCGCTAACTTAGCTAGTTTTGTGTTCGGGTCTGTGATGGCAACAAAGTGTTCCCCAGCTTTACTATTGCCAAGAGCTGAAGCTACTTGATTGTAATAGAACTTGAAGAAGGACAGCGTTTCCTCGGTGGTTCCTGATTTTGATGAAACAATGAACAACGTCTTCACAGGATCGATTAGTTTGGAATATTTCAAAATAAACTCGGGGTCGGTGCTGTCAATAACCGTAAGATCAAGATGCCCAGAACGGGTTCCGAAGGTTTTGATGAAAACTTTCGGTGCTAGACTAGATCCTCCCATGCCGAGCAAATAGGCTTGAGTGTAGCCTGCATCCTGAGCGGCTTTCGCTAGTTCCTCAATGCGGCGTAGATTTTCAAGCATGATCTCTGCCGTATGTAGCCAGTCGAGCCGATTACTGATCTCTGTCGGGTCCTGTTTCCAAACGGTATAGTCGTGCTCCCAGATTCGATGGATGATCCGCTTTTCATTTATTGAAACCAGAGCTTCATCTACCCTGCTCTGGTAGACGCCTAGATTAGCTGATTCATGATGCCATTCTACTTCGAGCCTATCCCGCTTGCTGGTGATGGTGTCGATCAGTGTGTCGAAGGCTTTTGAGAAGGAGGCAATTCCCTCGTCTTCTAACTGATTCGTGATCGCGTCAAAGTTGATGCCGAGACGCTTCAGTTGTTCAATTTGAGTTCGTGCCTTGTCCAACTCGGTGTCGATCGTCTGCGCGACGTTCCCGTGGTCCAGTGCGGCTCGGAGTGTTGCGGGTGGAAGGGTATTGATTGTATCTGGTCCTATTAGATTGTCAACGTATAGTGTGTCTGAGTAGTGTGGGTTTTTTGCGCTAGTGCTAGCCCAGAGGACACGTTGTACCTTCGCACCTTTTGAGCTGAGCCGTTCCCATCTTGGGCCTTTGAAGAGTTCTTTGAAATCGGCATACGCTAGCTTGGCGTTGGCTATCGCGATTTTTCCCTGCAAATCTTTGTTGCCGATTTTTTCGAGTTCCGAATCGACTGCGGTGTCTACTCGGCTGACGAAAAAGGAGGCGACTGATGAGACCTTACTTAAGTCTCCGTTCTTCGAGAGCAGTTTCTCTAGTCCTGAGAGGTAGGCTTCTGCTGCCATACGGTGTTGCGTCCGTGAAAAAATGAGAGTGACGTTAACGTTGATTCCTTCGCTTATGAGTCTCTCAATGGCCGGAAAGCCTGCTGGAGTGGCGGGAATCTTGATCATTACATTTGAGCGATTCAACGCTTTGAAGAATCGTTTGCCTTCTTCGATCATTCCTTCGCTATCGTGGGCGAGAAGAGGGTTCACTTCTATGCTTACGTATCCGTCCGCCCCGTCGAGTTTCTTGTACACAGGTAAGAAGAGCTCCGCTGTTTGCGTGATGTCATCGAGCATTAGGATTTGTAAGATTTCGTGTGGGGATTTGCCTTCTCGAACTAGTCTCTTCAAATCCTGATCGTAGTCTGTACTGCCCGCGATAGCTTTCTCGAAAATCGATGGGTTTGAGGTTATCCCCGCCAGGCCCTCGTTAATTAGGGATTGCAGCTCACCAGATTGGATGAAAGAACGGCGTAGATAATCATACCAGATAGATTGGCCAAATTTCTCGAAATCTAGAATTTTCGGCAAATCCTAATTCACCATTTGCTTCCTGATTAGATCTTTTGCGGCCGCAACAACATGGTCTGCGTCGATGCCGAACTTTTTGAAGAGGACTTCACCAGGGGCACTTGCTCCGAACCGATCCAATCCTACGACCGCACCGTCCAGTCCCACGTAATGTTCCCAACCGACTCGAATCCCGGCTTCGACAGCTACACGAGCGCGAATAGATGATGGAAGAACGCTTTCTCGGTAATCGCTGGGTTGCTTGTCGAATATTTCCCAACTCGGCATCGAAAGAACTCGCACGTTTACGTTCTCTGCGGCAAGCCTTTTTCCAGCATCTAATGCAACGTGTACTTCCGATCCTGTTCCGATTAGGATAACTTCAGGTGCACCGTTTCCTGACTGCCATAGAGTGTATGCACCTCGCATTACACCTTTGGCGGGTGCACACTCAGCTCGATTCAGTATCGGCAGCTTCTGTCGGCTGAATACTAAAGCGGTTGGGCCATCTTTGTTCAACATGGCCTCGCGCCACGCCTCGGTCGTCTCTGCTGCATCCGCTGGTCTAATCACCGTCAAGTTTGGTACGGATCGGAGTCCCATCAGTTGTTCAACCGGTTGATGAGTAGGTCCATCTTCACCGAGACCAATACTGTCATGTGTGAAGATGTAGATTACGCGAATCTTCATCATGGCAGCTAGGCGCATCGGAGGACGCATGTAATCTGAGAACGTCAAAAAGGTGGCTGTGTAGGGTATGACTCCGCCGTGCAACGCCATCCCGCCAGCAATGGCACCCATCGCATGTTCGCGAACTCCAAAATGGATGTTGTGACCATTATGCTCTCGCCACCCAAAGTTACCGTACCCAACAAGGAATGTTTTGGTGCTGGGAGCTAGATCTGCAGAACCACCGGTCAGCCCGTGGAGTCGTTGCACTAACGTGTTGAGGACCGTACCACCCGCGTCGCGAGTAGCGATTGGCGATGTTTGGGTATTGAAGAGATCGGATAGACCCGTGTCCCAGTCTGGTGGAAAACCGCCTGAAAATTGTGTTCTGAAGCGCTTTGCAAGATCTGGATAAGCGCGTTCATACTGCTCGAATCGCTCATTCCATTCTCGCTCCGCTGTTTCTCCACGTTCTACCGCTTTCCGCATGTATACGAGGACGTCCTCAGGAACGTAGAAGTTTGACTCTGGCCAATGGCAGGTGTCCTTAGCCTCGTCTGTTTGCAATTCAGTTAACGGATCTGAGTGAACTTTGGCAGTACCTTCTATTGGGGTACAATGTCCGATGATTGTCTTACAAATTATGAGCGAAGGTTTCTCAGTCTCCTTCTGTCCTCGCCGGAGAGCCTCATAAATTGCTTCGGTATCCGTCCCTTCTATCGGTCCGATAACTTGCCATCCGTATGCTTCGAATCGGCGTGCAACATTCTCGCTGAACGCTATGCTGGTGCTTCCTTCTATTTGGATATGGTTAGAATCGTAAATGTAGATTACCTTGCCCAACCTCAATGTTCCAGCAAGACTAGCCGCTTCACTTGTGACTCCCTCTTGCATATCGCCGTCGGAGACAATTGCGTAGGTAAAGTGGTTGATGATTTCGTGTCCTGGTCGATTGAAGTGCTCGCTT
>DASQZS010000230.1:0-11247 GCA_035638535.1 Candidatus Acidiferrum sp. | reverse complement strand
TTCCAGAATGGTGCAATGCTTCACCGATGCAACTATAGCATTACCTGTCGTGGCTGAAGCACTTAGTCAGCGATTCAAACGATTTAGACGCCGCGTGCCTCGATTCAATTGGACAGATCATAATAACGCGCTGGATATCACGTACCAACCCGTTAAATTATAGAGTAATGTCAGAGATTCAGCCGTACTTGTATGAGATCCCAAATCCGCCTTTAGGATTCTTCCATCCGACGTTATAGCATGCGATACGGCATGCGCCGCATTCGACACAGGCATCGTATGTTATGTTGACTTTCTCCTCCTGCCACTTGTATACGTCGGTTGGACATACGCGGATGCATCGGAAATTGAATGGACATTTCACACACATGTTTTGATCTTTGATCCAGAGATGTGAATCTTCATCTACCTTGTAGCGGTCTCGGTACAGCTTATCGTTGAGAGTCATACTTCGTTTGGTACTCACGAGAACATCCTCCACATGTGATATGCGTCTTTGAGGAGCCCGAGTCTCGATCTTCGTTTGAAGAGCATCGACTTGGCTTCCTTGATTCTTTCCTGTTTAGTTTCGTCGCCGACCAAATGCCACGAGTAGATAAGTTCGTTGGCCAATTCCGGGTACAATGTGAAGAAGTGAGGATTTGAAGAAAAGAATTTGGGTAATTCCCGGTATTGGCGGAGATCTTTCAATACGAAACTTTGTTCAAGTTTCTCACGATATTTGGCTAGATTTCTAGAGGAGAAATCGTCATGTTTCTTGGCGTCAGCCACGGTTTGACCAGCGATTATACCGGATGTCATTGCGAGGTTAGTTCCTTCCCAGTTCACGGCGTTTACTAGCATCGCAGCATCACCGACTACTAACATGCCATCTGTGTATATCCGACCCACCTGATCATATCCGCCTTCAGGGATCAAGTGCGCCGAATATTCTTTCAGTTCTCCGTCCTGAAGGAGAGGAGCGATTGACGGGTGACTTTTGAATTCCTCGAAGAGATCATTTGGTCTCTTGCCGCTGGTATCCAGGTCATGTAGGTTGACGCCTATGCCTACTGACAAGGTGTCACGATTTGTGTACATGAAACCTGCATGCATTCCAGGTCCCCAACCGATAAACATCGAAGCGACTCCTTCTTCCGGTCCTAGATTGAATCGATCTTCAATTTTTTGTCGCGGAAAAGCGATTACTTCCTTAACGGCCAGTACCACTGAATCTTGTTCGAGTTCCTCTCTGATACCTGCTTGCTTTGCAAGCATTGAGTTTACTCCATCCGCAGCGATCACGACATCTGCGAATACGTCGCCCCGATCGGTTTTTACACCAATTATTTTGCCGTTTTCTTTGATGACATCTTCCGCTGTTGTTCGGTTGATTAACGTTGCACCGGCATCTTCGGCTAATTTAGCAAGCCATGGATCAAATTTTGCTCTGTGCACCGTGAAGGCATTGTACTGTTTGTTGAAGCGCTGATTTCTGTGACTCAGCAATACATGAGAATCTTTCGTCATGAACCAGTATTGGTATTCGACCACATGTCTTTCGATCGGGGCGGTTTTCCAGAATTCTGGTGCGAGCTGTTCCGTGTGGTGTCTGAATATGACACCGCCGAACATGTTCTTAGAGCCAGGTTTTTCGCCTTTTTCTATTACTAGTACGTTCATGCCGGCTTTTGCCATTGTATATGCTGCTGCCGCTCCGGCTGGCCCCGCGCCTACGACGACTGAGTCGAACTTTTCTGTCATTTAGTATCAGCCGTCTTCTGCAGGTTCAGCTCATCAATTATTGCGGGAACAAGTTTGAAGAGATCTCCGGTAATTCCGAAATCTGCCATTTTGAAGATGGGTGCGTCGGGGTCAGAGTTGATCGCTACGATGTAATCTACGTTCATGATACCGACGATGTGTTGGATTGCGCCGCTGATTCCTATTGCAAAGTATAGGCGTGGTCTTACGGTTAGGCCTGTTTGGCCGACTTGATGTTCATATCCAATCCAACCTGCTCTTACGGCTGCTCTCGAGGCTCCAACTTGAGCGTGCAATGCGTTGGCGAGTTCTTGTATTAGGCTGAAGTTTTTGGCTTGACCGAGGCCTCGTCCGCCTGATACGATGATCTGTGCGTCTTCTAGTCTAACTCCGACCTTCTCGATTGGCACGAACTCTACGACTTCGGTGTTCATGTCGGTTTTGTTGAGGTTCACGTCGACTTGGATAGTTTCGCCCTGTCTGCCTTGAGAGGGGGGAAGGCCTTTCATGACTCGGGGGCGGACGCTCGCCATAGTGGGACGCGTTTTTGGACAGATGATTGTTGACATGAGGTTGCCGCCGTAATCCGGGCGTGTTCCGAGGAATGTGCCAGATTGTATATCAACGTCCAGACCTGTGCAGTCGGCTATCAGGCCGGTTTCCAGGAGTGTTGCGGCCGATCCGGCGAGGTCTCGGCCTCGAATTGTGCCGCCTAGCAAGAGGGCTTCTGGTCTGAATTTCTTCGCGGTTTGTTCTAGGGCACGGGCGTATGGTTGAGTTCTGTAGTCTTCTAATTCCGATTTTTCAATCAGATAGACTTTGTCCGCTCCGTGCATGAATGCTTCGTTTGCGAGATGTGATACATTGTTACCGATGACTACGCCGGCGAGTTTGGTTCCATACAGGTTAGCAAGCCGTTTCCCTTCTCCTAGAAGTTCCCATGATACTGAAACAGGTTTGCCATGTAGGTGTTCGATCCAAACCCAGACGTCTCCAAATCTCTTTGATTCGTCGTTTGGTGTGGCAGCTTGAGTCTCCGGTTTCAATTCCTCAGATGATTTGTTTTGGTCTTCGGGAGATCCGAAGGCGTGTACTGAATTCAGTTTCTGCATCAGCCATTTGGCCGCGGCGCGTGGGTCGGTTGAGCCGTCGAAGCTTTCTCCTTGCTTACGGCCTGGCGGCGAAAATACTTTCTTCACAATGGTCGGAGAACCGGTCAATCCTAGGAAGCTTAATTCTGCTCGAATTGAATTTTTGTCCCAAACATCTATCTTTGTTCTCTTTGCTTTCAGCATTCCTGCTACAGTGAACTTTCTGGGTTTGTTGACTTCTTCAGTCATAGTCAACACGGCGGGGAAATTGGCTTTGACCGTTTCAATACCGTCGTCAAATCGATGTTTTGTTGTGATTGTCTTGTTGTTCAGATCGACATCAACGATTTTTGTGACGTTCGAAATGATTGGAATATTGAATCGTACTGCTAGACCCGGTGGGACCTGTCCTGTTTCGCCATCAATCGCCACCTTCCCGGTAAAGACTAAGTCGAACGGATCTTTTTCATTCACTGTAGCTAGTGTTCTCCAAAGGGTATACGAGGTTGCTAGAGTATCGGCACCTGCCATAGTTCTATCTGAAACCATGACTGCGTTGTCTGCACCCATAGCCAGTGCTTCTCGTAATGCTTCCTGAGCCTGTAAGGGGCCCATCGCGACTGCGGTTACCTTTCCGCCAAGCTTCTCCTTGAGTCGGATGGCTTCTTCTATCGCGTTAAGGTCGAATGGGTTAACGATTGACGGTACTCCTTCACGGATAAGATTTAGAGTGATGGGATCGAATCGAATGTCCGTAGCGTCGGGAACGTGTTTTACGCAGACGACTGTATGCAAACCGTTTCAGTTCCCTTGAACAAATTATTAACTGCGAATTTTAAGCCAAATACACGGCTGGATCTCCTAGTGTTTTCTTCACCATGGAGATTCGGACGGGTAACCATCACTATTATTCAGCGTCGTCTGATTCGGTTGGTTCAGGCGACTCAGCTGCTTGCTGCGTCGCGGCGATACGTTCCGCTTCAACAACTTTCAGTCTCGTGACGTACCCTGCAATTCTGTTGCGCATACGTTTCGATTGCGAGTTTACTAACTCATTCACGCCTTCTTTGTCTGCTTCAAAATCTCCTTTGAAACGATCAGGGAAACGTCTGACCAATTCCCTGGAGACGCGTTTCACGGTGTCTGTCCTAACTTTTCCCAACTCTAACAGCTCTAACGAAGATGGACCTTCAGCAAGTTGTATTCAACATAAACTTTGCTGCTACCTTCGTTACTCGTTTTGCCCAATCAGCCTGAGGAAGTTCAGCCGAACAGCCTCACGGATGGTGTCGACTCGTTCATTCCTGATTTCAGAGAGCTTTTGGACCACATCTACGACGAAGAACGGTTCAGTTCGCCTTCCTTTGAAGGGGCCGTGATACTGGACTGGGCCATCAGTTTCGGTTAAAATAGTTGCAAGATCAGCGGTTCGAGCAATCTCGCTGATTCGTTTTGTGTAGGTAACCGATGGTCCGATTGAAATTAGGTAGCCTCTATCTTTGATTATGCGCAGTTTTTCTATTGGCCCCGAGTACCAATGCATTAGTACACGTGTGAGGTTGAAGGATGGAAGGATTTCCAGTATTTCTTCGACAGCAAGTCTCGAGTGTACGACCACCGGTAGTTTCTTTTGTTCAGCCAACGCCAAAAAAAACTTGAAAATTTCGAGTTGGCGATTTTTCTTATCTTCGTCCTGTGAATATTGACCGTCTAGGCCGATTTCTCCTATTGCTGATACATGTGATTTATCTGCTTCGATCAGTTCCTCGAACTTCTCCATGGGCTGCTGTACATTCTGGATGATTGTCCACGGATGGATTCCGATAGCTGCGAAGACTCTTCCTTCGTGCTGACGTGAGATCGAAATGGTTTTCAGAGATGTTTCATAATCGGTGGCGTTGGATAGTAGATTTTGTACAACCTCGTTGGCTTCTCCGCGTAATATGGGTTCGAGATCGTCGTGATATCCGGAGTCAGCTAAATGGATGTGAGCGTCGACATAACTCATGTTAACCGAACATCGATCCTTTCATGCGGATTGTTGTGATAAGTCTACTTGAGAGTTTTTGGCGAAGTCGATATCGTAGTGGCATTCTATCCAATGGTTTCGTTCTACTTCTACCATTGAGGGAGCGATCGTGCCGCACTTCTTCGTTGCGAAGGAACAACGGGGTCTGAATCGGCACGCAGTAGGAATAGCGGTGGGGCTTGGAACGTCGCCTTGAAGCACGCGGAGTTCTTTCCTTTTTGAGGGGTCTGGCTGAGGGATGGAAGCGAGCAACGCTTTGGTGTAGGGATACTTAGGATTTTCAAAGAGCCTTTCGATTGGTGCGAGTTCTACGACTCTGCCCAAATACATGACAGCGGCGCGGTTGCACATTTGCCTGATCACGGCTAAGTTGTGTGAGATGAATATGTAAGTCAGATCGAGGTCTTTCTGCAGATTCCTCAACAACTTAAGGATCTGTGATTGGACTGAGACGTCTAACGATGATGTGGGTTCGTCGAGTACGATGAAAGAAGGTTGGACAACTAGGGCTAGAGCGATGGCTATCCTCTGTCTTTGTCCTCCGGAAAACTCGTGCGGGAATCTGGCCAAATGATCGGGGTTTAGACCTACTTTCTTTATCACTTCCTCAGCAAGCTTGTTCGCATCCTTCTTTGACGATGCTATGTGGTGCAGCCGCATGGGTTCGAGTAGAGCGGATCTCACGTTTTGTCGTGGGTCAAGGGAAGCGTATGGGTCTTGGAAGACCATTTGCATTTTCCGTCTAAATGGTTTTAGTTGTCTCCCCTTTAGTTTGGTTATGTCAACTCCGTCAAAATTAATGGATCCATTTGATGGCTCTGTGAGCCTCATTATCGTCCTTCCAAAAGTGGTTTTTCCACAACCAGACTCCCCTACTAATCCGAGAGTCTCCCCTCGCTGGATGTCGATCGAGACTCCGTCAACCGCTTTGAGATGTTCGACGGTTCGACTGAAGATTCCGCTTCTTATTGGAAACCATTTGTAAAGGTTCTCGGTCCTAAGGAGGTTATTGTTTGACAATCGCTCTTACTCCTCATACAGGAAACAGGAGACAAGATGTCTCGGGCTCACTTCGACCAGTTCTGGTTTCGCTTGTGAACATTTTTCGAACGCCTTTGGACATCTCGGGTGGAAGCGGCACCCGCTAGGTGGGTAAATCAGGTTGGGTACAGATCCACCGATCGAGGATTGTTGATCAATGGTAGCGTCGACACGTGGAATTGAGGCGAGCAAACCTCGAGTATAGGGATGTAGTGGATTTTTGAACAGTTCATCGACATCAGCCACTTCGACAACGTCACCTGCGTACATCACTGCGACTCTGTCGCATACTTCAGCAACTACTGCTAAATCGTGAGTGATCAGAATAACCGAAGCGTCAATTTCGTTCCTCAATTCCTTCATGAGCTGGAGTATCTGCGCTTGCACGGTCACGTCGAGTGCAGTAGTCATCTCGTCTGCGAGGAGCAGTTTTGGTCTTCTTATCAAAGCCATGGCGATCATAGCTCTTTGTCTCATTCCGCCCGACAGTTCGAATGGATACGATTCCAGGGCTTTTTCTGGATGCGGGAGCCGTACCGATCTAAGTATGGAGAGTACGTAATTCCGCGTCAGCCGTTTTATTTCGTTCGCGTCAAGTTTGCCCGTCTCTACGGCGGAATTGAGGCGTTGCTTCTCAGACAACAGCTCAGTATCGAGCTGTCCTTTTTCATTCTCTACCTGTACTATCTCATCGAGCCTGTGTTCCAGAAGCTTTGGGAGAAAAATTTGAGTGTCGGTAGCAATTATTTCTGTGATTTGCGAACCCACTGTCAGTACGGGGTTGAGGTATGTCAGTGGATCCTGGAAGACTATGGCAACGTCCTTCAGCCTTGCTTTGCGCATTTCCTCTTTCGTCATTGTTAGGAGGTTCTTTCCGTTGAGTAGGATTTCGCCGCTAACAACTTCGGCGTTCGGTGGAAGTAAACCAACTATTGAAAGCGAAGTCACAGTTTTCCCACAGCCACTTTCACCGACAAGTCCGAGCAGTTCGCTTTTCTTTACTGAAAGTTCGACTCCGTTGAGTGCCTTAACTTCACCGGCGTATGTGTGGAATATGACATTGAGATTGCTAATTTTCAGCACGTCTTCGTTACCGCGGATTTCTGGTGTTAGCAATTTTATCTCCTCAGTCGCGGATCGAAGATGTCCCTGATTCCATCTCCGAGCAGGTTGAAGCCTATCGAGATCAAAAGCAGTGTGAGACCTGGGAATATAATCAGCCAAGGTGCTGTGAAGAGATACTGTATTCCTTGCTTTGCCAGGTTTCCTAATTCCGGAAACTTCGGGTCGGGTGTTAGGCCTATGAACATGAGTGCTGAGACGGTGAGAATGACGGCGCCAATGTCAAGCGTTGCTTGTACTATGACTGGAAAGATGGAGTTTGGAACAACATGTCTGAATAGGATCCTGAAGCCCGGGGCACCCATGGCGTGAAGCCTTTCAACGTACGGTTTCTCTTTCTCTCCGAGAACCTGAGACCTGACGAGTCTTACGTAGAAAGGCCACCAGGTGATAAGAACCGCTGCCGTCAAGACCGGTATCGATCTGCCTAGAACTACGAGAAGGACGATGGCAAGCAGGATTCCTGGAACTGCGAGAAAGATATCGGTAACCCTCAGAATAATTTCGTCCACAAGCCCTCCCATGTAGGCAGCAAGCCCGCCTAGTATAACTCCGATGATGACGGCGGAAGCGACAACTTCGAAGGCAATCCAAAGGTCAACTGGGATAGCTAAGATAATCATCTGCAAAAGCCCCCTCCCATAAAGATCTGTTCCGAGTGGGTAGACGGTTCCGCCGCAATTGAAAACATTGGTTATGTGCCAGTCGATCGCTGGATTGTTCCAGCAAAGAATTACGTTGGAGTTTTGTTGATTCCAAGATGAGGGATTCACTAGTAGTCCCGACAGAAGCGCTAGCATGACGAAAGCTACAGAGACTATTGCTCCGGCGAGCACTATTCGATTTCTCTTGAGAAGGTGGAGAGCGTGACGAATGTCAGCGCCACGTCCGTATTGGACAGCTTCACTTTGCGGGTTAGTTTCCATTTGACTTCAGTACCGAATTCTTGGGTCAAGTTTCGCGTAAATCAGATCGACCACTAGATTCGTAAGGACTATGATGACCGCGGTTACGAGCACGTAGAGTTCGAGAAAGTTGATGTCCAGAACCTCCGCAGCCACGAGAGCCGTGTTGCCAACTCCTGGCCATGAGAAGACGATTTCGATGATTACCACGCCGCCCAGAAGATATGCGGCTAGAAGCCCTGAAACCGTGACAGTGGGCAGCAGGGCATTCTTAAGCGCATGCTTGTAGATTACTACGCGATCCTTAAGCCCCTTTGATTTCGCCAGTAGGATGTAGTCCTGACGCAGTACGTCCATCATGCTTGATCGCATTATCCTCGTTATGGCTCCGATCGACGTTATCGCCAGAGTAAATGCTGGAAGTATCAATGCTACGATTGAATCCCAGAAAAACGGAAAATTCAGTGAAAGAATTGCGTCAACAATTGGAAGACCTGAATACGAGGTTATGCGCCCTGGATCGCTGAAGCAGATGCCACACGTGGTGGCTAAGGCTGAACTTCCGGGTAATAGTCCCGCGCCGTTGAAGCGGATGTAGAGCACGAAGACTATCTGCAGCATCGCTCCGAACCAGAACTGTGGAACTGAGTAGCCGCCGAGAGAGATTACTCTCGAGATGTGGTCTGGGAGTTTGTTGTTGTGTGTCGCAGAGATCACACCCATAGGAATTCCTAACAGTATCGTGAGAATTGCGCCCGCGATAGCAAGTTCCGCGGTGTAAGGGAACCTACTGAAGAAAACGTGCCATGTAGTGTCGCTACCCGAAACTCCCGGAAGAAGTGTGAGCCCCCAGTTTCCCGTTAACGCATTTTTGAGCCAACCGGCGTATTGTCCCCACAGTGGTGTTATGCATCCGATCTGCTGGGCCACGAAAGCTGAGTATGAAGGACATGATTCTGTCGCGACACCCATTGAACGGGCCACAGACAGCTTGGCCGCATCATCCATCCTAGGCGTAATGTATGAGGAGATAGCAAAATTCGGCGGAAGTAGCCCTCGAGTCAAATAGAAGATAAAAAGGCTCAATCCGAAAAGTACGAACACCATCAGGAGAAGGCGCCTGATTGCGTACTCGTAAAGCCTCATCTAGAGCGACCTACTTACGCGTTGAAGTTCGCAAAAAAGCTCAGGCAGGGCACGGTGGCCCTACTTCTAGTATAGCGATGCGAAATATTGTGGTTGTCCGGTTGTGTAGATACCTGGATTGAAGTAGAACCCCTGTATGTTTGACGTCATGACCATGTAGATTGCCGGATAGAATGTCCAGATATCCATGACGGCACTGTTGCCGAGTGCAGCCATATTATTAGTAGCGGTGACAACTCCAGCAATGTCGCCCTGCGCGTTAGCCTGCTGTGCTTGGCTCCAATACGTACCCATCTGTTTCAGATTCCATCCTCCCGGACTTGTATAAATTCCACCAGGCGAGAGAATGGGTCCAAGGAAGTCCATAGACCATGGATAGTCATCATACCATCCAAACGGCGCCTCCGCCCACGCATATACTTCACCCGAGAACGCCTCAGTAGTCATTTGACCGCTGGGCAGTGGGGTTACTTGAACTGTTAATCCCATGTTGTAAGTTGTGCTGACATTATTTACAGTTCCCGCGATCTGATTCAGTATGGCTTCATCAACTGTGTCACCTGTTGCGTAAACAAGCGGAATGGACTGCGGAGTCGGATGATCACACTGATTATTGGCATTGAGCTGGGCACATCCAAATGTGTTATCAAACGTGCCTGACGGAGCGGATGTCCCATTTTTAAGAGTAAACTGCGTCAGTGGATGGAGCATCGCATCTAGCAGTAGAGCCTGCACCGCATCAGGATTGTAACTGTATGCCGGTTGCAGCGATTGATTATAGGCACCTGCAGGAGGAATTCCTGGAGGGATGAGCTCATTCGCAACCTGACCGAGCTTGTTGTTATAGTTGTCATTGATCTGTGTCAAGTTCACCGCGTCGGCAAATGCTTCTCTGAACCGCAAGTCTGCAAACGGTTGGAACGCGTAATACGTTCCTGTGAATGGATCCGTCACGTTAGTATTTAGCGGGATAAAGAACGATGCGTACTGAGTGAAAGGCCCTTGTATCGTTACACCTGGGATCGTGGAAACTAACTGGTTATTGTTCATCCATGTGCTTCTATCAGCCACATCATAGATGTTCGTTGGAGTGACATCTATCACCATTGCCTGTCCATTTGACTTAGCTGCGTTCTGGAGATCGATCTCGCGAGTAGTTTGGTCCGGTACATACTTGACGATTACGTTCGGGATTTGCGGTTTGATGTTACCGTCGGGTCCGCCCCAGTAATTTTGGTTGGCCTGAAGAGTTACGATGTTGGAGGACGTGTCCACGCTTTGGATAACGTACGGCCCGGTACCTGCCAACGATCCTTGTGGTGAGGAATCAAGATAGGTTGAACCGCATCCCTTCAAGTTACAGGTCGCCTGGTAATCATTGTAATACTGCTCAGCTTGCTGCGCGAAGTCACCTGACAGGGTAGGATATGGCAGGGTATACCCAGATCCAGCCTTACTCCAGAGCTGTATGTCTTGTTGCATCGTGTAGTCCGGAGCTATGATATTGGCCCACAGATTTGCAAGCAGAAATGGCAAGGCGCTGTTTGGGTTCATGATGTGCAGCGTGAGCGTTAGTGGCCCTGTCACTTCGACGAAGTTTTGAGCCAAGACGGCGTTTACGTATGCGCTTCCGTACGTTTGGGTGCAGCAGAGAGTTGTGCTGAGGCTCGTGTTCAACAATTGCTGTAGGATCCATGAAGCTTGTGTTCCATGTCCCACAGGAGCGCTGCCGTCCATAATGAGTAGTCTGTTGTAGCTAAAGTAGACTGCTGATGAATTGAAGGTCTCTCCGTCCGCGAACTTAATTCCGCTTCTCAAAGTAAAATTAGCCGTCTTTCCGTCGGATGATACTGAGTAATTTTGCGCGAGCCATGGAACTACAGCTTGACCGTTAGACCCTTTGAACCACAGGAGTGGTTCGTAGACGTTCTGTTCAATACTTGCGCCGAAGATATCGTATGAAACATGTGGATCCAGATACTGAATTGTTTGGAGAGTCTCATAAGTCAACGTTTGAGGGACTGCTTGATTCGAACCTGTCGCAGCCATCGTGCCGCTTGCCAAAGTACTGCTTGACATAGTATTGCTGCTGCTAGACCCGAGATTTGAAAAGTAAAACGCGGCGCCTCCAGCGGCTACAACCAAAACAATGATTACTACACCTATAGCG
>DASQZS010000229.1:0-13831 GCA_035638535.1 Candidatus Acidiferrum sp. | reverse complement strand
GATCCAGATCTCTGGTTTGCCGACTGAAAACTTTCTGACCAAATCGCGAAGGTTAAGGGTTTCATCGGTTCCCTTCTTCTTAACTACAATCTTCTGTTTTTCAAATAGGTAGAATGATTCGTAGGGTGTTAGCGTCAATTTTTCATCTTTCAAGTCTCCGTAACCGCGATCTCTTAATTCCATCATTTCAGGTTTGTATGGCAAGTATACCTTACTTGCACAGAATGCTTGCCAGGGGGTGAACTGGGCTTTTTCCTCGGCAACCGCAGGGGTATTGTTCGGTACGCTGCTCGAATTCTCCATGTTGGGCACTTGAGGGACGCAAAGATTCGCATTGCTTTAGGCTTTTGTGGCTGAGAAAACAGAAAGGTAAATTCTTCCCGAAGACCACTGTCTATCTGAGAGTAAAACATTGCGCCCCATGTCAAGTCTGAGGACAGTTGAGTGGTACAGAGGAAGAGTGCGCATGATTGATCAGACCAAGCTTCCGGAAAGATTCGTGTATGTGACATACGACAATTACCACCAAGTAGCAAAGGCGATCCGGGAAATGGTTGTACGGGGAGCACCTGCGATAGGTGTTGCTGCAGGTATGGGTTTAGCGCTTGCAGCGAGTTCTTCCAAAGCAAAGAACAAGGACCGTTTTATGGTAGAACTAAACGCGGCCGCAACTCTTCTTCGTAAGAGTCGTCCGACTGCATGGAATCTATTCTGGGGAGTAGACCGCGTCTTGCGAAAGGCCGAAGCAGCGAACGGTACTGTGAGTGAAATTGTCTCAGAGCTTGTATGTGAGGCTAAGTTGATGGCGGATGAAGATGTCGAGGCGAATAGACGAATAGGAGAGTTTGGAGCCGGCCTAATCGACGATGGAGATCGGATCATGACGCATTGTAATGCCGGAACATTAGCAACGGTAAGCTACGGAACTGCTCTAGCTCCAATACGCACTGCCATCCATCAGGGAAAGAAGGTCAGTGTGATTGCGACAGAAACTCGACCTCGTTTGCAAGGAGCTAAACTTACTGTGTATGAGCTCCTAAGAGACAAGATACCTGTTACGTTGATAGTTGACGGAGCTGCGGGTTACACGTTGAAGTCTCATCTAGTAAATATGGTGATCGTCGGAGCCGACAGAATAACTGCTTCTGTCGTAGCGAATAAAGTTGGAACGTACCCTATTGCACTCGCTGCCAAGGCAAACGGTATTCCATTTTATGTTGCGGCACCTACGTCGACTTTCAATCTTCACAACGATGCATCCGAAGTGAAGATCGAAGAGAGAGACGCGGATGAAGTGGTCAATGTGGCCGGAAAAAGAATTCCACCAAAAGGTGTTAAAGTTTTCAATCCAGCGTTCGATCTGACACCTGTAGAGCTTGTGACCGGCTTCATAACTGAGAAGGGAGTTATCGATCCCTCTCAGATGAAAATGCGCTTGGAGTAGCTTTTGATCTAAACTTCTTGTAATGGTTTCTTTCCGATCTGTAGAACAATCTCTACGGGGCAGTGCGTTACGGCTTCGATCTTGTTCTTCCACTCGGCTCCCATGCCGACAAGTGCGTACATGCCAGTTACTTCGCCTTTGGCTTTCTGTACAATTCTGGTCATAGCGATCTGCGCTTCACCGCTGTCGATAACGTCGTCTACGATTAGCACGCAGTCACCCTTCCGTAGGGCGTCTCGTGGAACATATAGACTGATCATGATGGCTGTCTTGCTCGGGATATAGATTTCTTCTATGAATTCGCGTACGCCTACCTCTCGTGCTTTCTTTGCTATGACTAGACCGACTCCCAATCGATGGGCTAAAAGAGACGCTAGTGGGATGCCATCAACTGCTGCTGTAAGAATTTTCGTGATGCGCATTCCCGCGAAGGCATTAACCGCATGTTGAACAGCACGTTCCAGTAGTAATGTGTCCGCGATAAGATGGGTATTGTCGAAATAGCCTGATTCGTCGAATCGTATTCGCTGCTGAATCTCGCCCTCTAGACGCATAATTTTCTGGAGTGTTCTGTTGATATTCTGCGCACGATCAATTGTCGGTAACACATGACCCTTAACGTATCTGCTGAGCACTGTTTCGGGCAGCCCGATGATCTGGGCGAGTTCCCTGTAAGTGTAGTAATTCTTCGCAAGATTGAGAAGTTCAATGGTCATAAGCTTGTACTTTAGATCAGAAATGCGAGAGCCTGCCCTCAATTTTTTGCCTTCCTTATGTGTGACAAGTGGTCGACATTCACATGCCCATGCTGACTAGTAATAATACTTTCGACATGAATTAACACAAAGAGTGGTGTGCCTACTACCTTCTTTCTACAATTCCTTGGCTATCTTGGTACTTCCCCCGGTACGGTCGTAACGCCTTCATGCTAAGTGGATGCAGGACGAGCTGAATGAACCTATCCCTCTCTCTCATCGAGAACCTCTCGGAGCCACTATTGAACAGTGAAATCGTTAATTGGCCATGAAAACCCGGGTCTATGAGCGCGAGACTTCCTATGATCCCAGCGCGTGCTAAAGAAGATCTAATATGCAACGTTCCAACTAGATCGGCTGGTAGTTCAACTCTCTCGAAGGTCGACGTTAACTTCTGGCTCGCGGGCTCAATTATGAGCTCCGAGCCTAGACGGAGGTCATAACCTGCTCCGTTAAGGCAGGTTGCATCAAAGGGTACTATTCCTAACTTGCCGTTCTGGATATGAGTCTGAATTTCTCCATCCGAAAGTACTGTCATTGTAAGTACTCCTGCCGTTCTCTGTTGTTGTAAGTTGTGCTCTTAAGTTCGTGTTGGTGAACCTCAAGGAAACCATATACGCTTTGGTTTACATGAGTCGTGACTGGGCCCGTAGTCGAGCCAGGATTAAGACACAGTGACCTCTTGGTCGTGCAAGCCTTCGGAGCTTTGCAAGGAAAGCCTGGGATCCGGGGTTCGAATCCCCGCGGGCCCGCCAAAACGAATAGGTATGTCCTGTCTCTACTCGATGAACTCACGATACATGGTAAGGCGCCAAGGACTGCTAAGTTGACGGTTAGTCTAAAATACATCTAGAGCAGCACTAATCTTGAACTTTTGGTGGAGGTACTTTGAGCAAGACGGAAGTTTTTGCGCGGAGATCTTCCGGTTTAATCCGAGTAATGTCACCGTACTCGGCTTTCGCGTATAATGTGCTGAATATTGGCGTTATATTTCCGTGGGTATACCTGCTCACTCTCGGCCTCTGGCCAGACGCTAACATTCCGGTCGGGATTCTCATTACAGGTGTCTTCACCGCGTTACTAGGGCTTGTTTATTCTGGCCTTGCGTCTGCGATGCCTCGAACTGGAGGGGACTACGTCTTCCAAAGTAGAACGCTCAAACCGTGGTTGGGTTTCGCCATCGTTTCTACGATGATTGTTACGTTCTTTTTGATCTGGCAGACGTTGGGCGGACTCCTTGTAGCGATATTGGGCCTAGCTCCTCTATTTACTGGACTTGGGCTAACTATGCAGAATGCAACATTCCTGAATTGGGGTGTGTGGTTCACAACACCGATGGGCATCTGGCTAACAACAGTAGTCGCTTCGACCATCGCCGCAGCAATACTGATCAAGAGTTTCAGATGGTTCGTGATGGCACAGTGGGTGATGTGGTACGGATTTCTCCTAAGTTTCGCCATCATGGTTGGCTATTTTCTGATCACCCCAACTAGTGTATTCATAATGAGATTCAACAATGCGATGAACATAATGGCTAGCAATGGTCTTGCTACAAGCAGCGCGGATTTCTATCATTCAATTATTACTCAAGCGACAGCGAACGGTTTCATTCAAGTCACCCCCACCTCAATGATCCCGATCTCAACTCTCTTCGTACTCCCGATCGCGCTAACCAGTCTCGGATGGGTTGGTTATGCCCAGGAACAGGCTGGAGAAATTCAGGGAGCCCACGTTCTGAAGAATCAGATGTTCATCAACGTCATCGGATGTCTGTTCAGTGCCGTGCTTATGATGATCTTGGCCTACGCCGTTGTGAGCTCAGTTGGTCAGGGTTGGCTGGCTGCGGCCGCTTACGGAAACTACGTCACGGGGTCAGTGGCTATGCCTATACCGCCGTGGTTCAGTGATCTTGCTGCGGTCCTAACGGATAATCCAGTGATCGTGTTCCTCATGATTATTGGCATTTTCTTGAACGCAATTCAGGTAGTGTTTAACGTGATCATCGGTTGGACTCGAGTTTCAGTGGCAATGTCTATTGACGGCGCCTTACCGAAATTTGTCAGTTCGGTCAGCGAACGCACCCACACACCCGTCGTCGCGCACGTAATCTTCCTCGTGCTTGGAGGAGTCGTGATGAGTTACGTGTACAATTTCGTTCCTGGTTTCGTCGGATATACCCTATCGGTTACAGCTGTGGCGACCGTGATGTACATCGGCACCGCAGTTGGTGGAGCGATCTTCCCATGGTCGCGAAAAGAAGTTTACGAAACTTCACCAATAGCAAAATACAAAGTAGGCAAGATACCGCTAATTACAATCTGCGGAGTAATTGCAGCCGCATTCAGTGCTTGGATGCTTTACTACTACATCACCATCCCAGGCCTCGGAGTTGCAAGCTTACCTTCTGAACTCCTAATTTTCGCGATATTCGTGTTCTGGACCGGTTTCTTCTTCCTGAGACGATGGTACCTGAAAAGAAACGGCATTGAATTGGACTTAGCATACAAAGAAGTGCCGCCAATCTAGGCTCACTTCCTTTCTAGCCTGATGTAAACTGGTAACTTAGCACTTTATTTTTCTGGAGATTCACGATGACTCCGCGTAATACGCCAGCTTGATACTCTGAACCGGGATTGATGCATGTCGTCCCTTTGATCTTGGTCGCGTTCTTTGTTTCATGAATGTGTCCGCACAGCATCAGCAGGGGCTGGACTTCTTCAATCGATTTACGTACCGCGGTGCTGCCGACCGGGATCATGATCGGTTGTCCGCCTTCCGTGTAGGGTTTAGGGGGGTTGAAGCTTGTGTCGAGTTTGGCAGCGATGTCGAGCGACGAATCGAACGGTGGAACATGAACGTTGAATATGCAGCTAGCCCGTTCCTTGATCTGAGACGTTAAAGATCCCAGCTTATCCCCAAGCTCTTCTTCGCTGCATTCACGGGGCGTAGCCCAAGGGGTAGGATTACTCCAGCCAAGGTTAACCATCTCCTGCCCCGTTTCAAGCGTTACAACTTTCCCATCTAGATTCACAAAATGCTCAGTCGACTCAACGCGATCCAGGACATTCTGTTTATCATCGTTCCCGCCGGTCCAATAGCACTTCACTCCTAATGTGGTGAGATTCTCTTCAGCGACTTTAGCCCAACGATTCAGACGTTCTATCATCAAGCGATCGAATAATGCCGTAACCTTACTTTCGTCGGATCTCAAAGATTCATATTCCCCGACGGAAACGCGATAAGGATACAAGCCCGCGTTCATCACACGTGTTTCATACTCGACTATTGCGTTAGCCGGAATGCTTCGAAACTCCTGGCCCTGGAAGTTTAAATGGAAAGTTCCGTCCGGTTCCTCTACCAATGGTACAACAGTCTTCCCGGTGACATCTCCACCCATAACCAGCATATCGACTTGGTAGAACTTGGCCGTGCCTATGAATTTTCTGAAAACAACTTCCGAAGAGTGAACATCAGTTGAAAAGAAAATTCTGTAAAACTTACGCTTCGTCTTCTCCATGACTAACGGATTTTTACAGGTTCCCACATTAAGGATTGCCTACGAAGTCTCTTGCGACAAACCTAAGTATCAAATCGGAGCTTTCAACAATCGTGTTGACGGTTGACACTCCAAGAATTGAGTTTCGAGGAAGCACCACGAATTATCACTAAGCCTCCCGGTCCTAATTCGAAGGCGCTACTAGCGAAACAGGCTGCGCTAGAAACACGGGCGGTTCTATACAGTAAAGCGTTCCCATTCGCTATCGACTCAGCCAAGGGAGCGACGGTCCGAGATGTCGACGGAAATCTCTTCATCGATTGGATGAGCGGAATCTGTGTTATCAACTTAGGACACAACAATCCATTCGTTGCAGCAGCCGTCAAATCACAACTCGACAGAGTATGGCATACACTCGAAATCCCTACGGAAACTCGAATCCGATTTCTTGAGCGACTTCATTCAACCCTTCCTGGCAAACTGAAGGGGCACGCTAAGGTTCTGAATACAGTTACCGGCGGAGACGCGTGCGAAACCGCAGTTAGTATCGCAAAGTACGTCACAAAGAGAAGCACGATAGTAGCGTTCGGAGGAGCATACCATGGAATACATCAAGGAATTGTAAGTGCAACGGCAGACACCCATTATCTTGAAACCTCCGGAGCCATTCGATATGGCGTTTTCCACTTACCGTATCCTTACTCATACCGATTCCCATTTCCCGTGGAACGCAAGGGAGACGAGGCGAAGATCGTCTTGCGATACTTTGAACACTTGATTAACGATCCACACTCTGGTCTGGACCGACCGGCAGGAATCATTGTCGAACCAATTCAAGGAGAAGGTGGATACGTAATCCCACCTGAAGATTTCCTTCCTGGACTCAGGGAAATCGCTGACAAATACCAAATCCCACTGATCATTGACGAAGTACAGTCCGGCTTCGGTCGAACCGGTAAATTCTGGGGCTGTGAACTAACTAAAACATCCCCGGACATTATGGCCGTGTCAAAATCAGTTGGATCAGGAATTCCACTATCACTCGTCGCATACCGTGAAGAATACGACGAAAAACTTCCAGACGGATTCCACATGGGAACATACCGCGGGAATCCAGTCGCTATGGCAGCTGGAGCAGCGAGTATAGATTACATCCAACAGGAAAACTTGCTGAACAGAGTTGAAACCCTCGGCAGGAAACTCAAGGTAGACTTCGAACGAATAGGAAACGCAAGCAAACTCGTAGGAGAAGTGAGAGGGGCCGGCTTCATGATCGGCAACGAAATCGTAGAATCCAAAGAAAGCAAAGCACCCTCAAAAGAACGTGCGGTGAAATTGCGAAGAACCATGTTTGAAAACGGTCTGATCATGCACACATGCGGACACTTCGGTAACGTCTTACGTTTCATGGGTCCACTAATTATAAGCGAAAAACTCCTCGAGAAAGGCCTTGAGATTTACGAAAACGCTTTGAAAACAACCGCATGAAGGAAACGACCACAGGCGAAGCAACGTTTCAACCGAAGCATCAAACTGCAACCGCCTTGTCACGCCACACAGAGGACGTGATTTGTGCTTCGACTACCAACAGTTTAGCATCTAAAAGAGCCAAGATGGTGTACCAGTTCACTCCTGAGGCTAACCTTCGAGAAGCAGTGGGGCCTGAAAACGCGACATTAACAAACCGCACGGAGACCAGCCGCAAGGATTAGATTTCCAGAAAGCTTACACAAACTAGAGGTGGCAGTTTGCGACGAACTATTCTAACAATCGGATTATTGCTGACACTTGCCGGTGTTTTCGTGATGACTCAAGGTGTCCAAATTTTGACCCCAGTGGTCAGTATGATCGGTATGGTATCATATACACAGGTAGAAAATCCGATCATAACCTCAACACTGATTACTATACAACCCACCAACTACACATATCTTTCCGCAAACTTAGACGGAAACGTGCAAGTCTCAGGAACCATTCAAGTTGAAGCGGGACAAGAAATCGGCTTCTACGTAATGGATGAAGGCAACCTCTCGCTTTGGAGATCAGGTCAACCAGCAAACATTCTATTGGCAAAACCCTCAACTATCTCCTCCAACTT
Organism: Candidatus Acidiferrum sp.; assembly: GCA_035638535.1. Classification (GTDB taxonomy): domain Archaea; phylum Thermoproteota; class Bathyarchaeia; order 40CM-2-53-6; family 40CM-2-53-6; genus FEN-987. The sequence continues at coordinate 6,038 of DASQZS010000229.1, read as the reverse complement.
CACTGTGACACCTCCTACAACTGGGACTTACTTCTTCGTGTTCGACAATCTCGATCATGACGGACGAGTGATCGTGTTCAATGCAAGCTCAGTTCGCAGCGTGTCAGTACTCCCTCCGTTTATCCAATATGCTGACTATGAATTGTTACTCGTCGGAATTCCGCTGATGATTTTAGGATTAAAGACTGGCAAAAAATCAGGTACGCAAAAGTCAGCAAAAGTCAGCAAGTGCAGGTTCTGCGGAGGCAAGATGCAATCTCATCAAACCTTCTGTCCGAAATGTAGACGTTCCCAAGACTAAAATCTACACTCCGTACATTAATTCAATGTAATGTGGATAATCCTAATTCCATTAAGATTATAGGATACGCACCGTTGGTTTTGCTCGGTCCCGCGGTAGCTCAGCCTGGTAGAGCTTCCGAGTTGTTCTCTAGTCAAGAACGACGGAGACGCTGTAGGTGTGCGCCCAAGGCGCGGCCACGTCAGCCTGCTAGGCTAACAACCGAAACCGGAGTGTCGCTGGTTCAAATCAGGAAACTCCTGTGGAAATCCGGCCCGCGGGACCATCTAAATTAGTTCTCTAACGGCGTGCTTGCCGACGATATAGAGGAATAGTTTACGATCCAATCCTCCGCTCTTCACGGATATTTCCTTCTCTGCCTTCCAACCAGGGAGAGTATAATCGAGAGATACGATACGAGTTCCCGCTCTCAGCTCATGTTCGAGTTTCTTCGCTAATCGCGCGTTCACCGAATCTGATAAGTAGATTGCAATCACGTCTGCGGGTGACAGATCCACGTTCATAAAGTCATCTTGAATTACGTTTGCTGTGACTCCAGTAGACTGTAAACGTTCTCGAAGTCTTTGGATTCGCTCCGGATCTATCTCGACTCCTGTACCCTTCGCACCAAACCCTCGCACTCCTTCTACCAATATGCGACCATCTCCAGCACCAAGATCGTAGAGATTTTCGTTCTTCCGAAGACCGGCTAGAGATAACATCTGACGAACGATTATTTTCGGTGTAGGAATATACACTACATCAAGATCCACCAATCATCAGCGCACCCGATGCAAAGGGAACTTAGAGTTCCTTTAATACTCGTCCCAGGTGGCCAGCCACCCTAACTCGCCGGTACTCCCTGATAATTCTCCCTTCCTCGTCAATTACAAAGGTTGACCTAACAACTCCGTAGAATTTCCTTCCATACATGCTCTTCTTCGCCCAAACTCCATATTTTTTCGCTACCTTAGCGTCTTCATCGGCGAGCAGAGGGAGTGTGAGATTATATTTTTCAACAAAACGCTTGTGTGAATCGACTGAATCCGGACTAATTCCTAACACAATAATATTCCGTCTGCCAAGAGTGTCCATGTCATCTCTTAACTCACACGCTTGTTTCGTGCAACCCGGAGTATCATCGCGCACGTAAAAATAGAGGATAACTTTCTTTCCAATAAAATCTCTCAGTCTTACTGCTGTGCCGTTTTGATCCTTTAACATGAAGTTAGGTGCTTTCGAACCGACCGAGATAATTTTCTTAGCCAATGTCGCACTCTTCGCGTGGGCTCAGATAAATTCCGCTCAGCAAGACTTTAAACTCTCTCGAATCGTTTGCTTAGCTTGGCCCTGGTCGTTCAGTGGTCTAGGATGACGGCCTGTCACGTCGTCGACGCGGGTTCGAATCCCGCCCAAAGGAGTAAGATTCGTCTTCTCCTGGCGAAGGGCGCCAACCCGCGTATCCTAGCCGTCCAATCCCGTAAGTGCACGAATGTCCAAGCCTTCCAGCTTGATGCTCTTACATTTTGGGCAAGCCGGATTTTTTGTTCCACCAAGAAATTCATACTTACACTCTGAACATCGATAGTAATTTGCATCATCTCTCATCGTAAACCCTCTGACCACTCTATACTCTGCCCAGTCAATAAATAGAACGCACGATCGTTTTGATGGTAGTGAACAGCTTGATACCTATTGATGAAAAAGATGTCATAGAAGCAGTCCAAAAAGTCAGCCCTGCTGTCGTGTCCGTTGGAACGCTGCGCATCATCCAACAGAATATTTTCAGAACGATACCCGTACGTGGTATGGGCTCTGGAATAATCTTCGACTCAAACGGCGGAATTTTGACGAATCACCATATCGCCGAAGATGCTGAAAAGGTCGAAGTGGCTACCGCTGATGGCAAACGATTTCGAGGTGAAGTTCTAGGTTCAGATGCTGTCTCTGATGTGGCGATTGTTCGCGTAGACGGTGAGGACTTACCAAAGGTGCAACTTGGAGATTCAGACAAGTTAGTAGTAGGACAGATCGCAATTGCCATAGGAAACCCCTACGGATTCCTATTGCCTGGAGGCCCAACCGTGACCGTTGGCGTCGTAAGCGCTCTGAAACGTCACATGCACGTTGAAGACCACATGTATGAAGATCTGATCCAAACAGACGCATCGATAAATCCGGGAAATAGTGGTGGGCCACTTGTAGACAGCTCCGGGTACATCATTGGTGTAAATACCGCAAATATCCCGTTCGCGCAAGGTATAGGATTTGCAATACCGATCAACACGGCCAGAAGAATAGCGAAAGAAATCATTGAACATGGTCGAGTAATCAGGCCCTACGTTGGAATTTCAGGAATGGCGCTAAACCAAGAAATAGCTCACTACTATGATGTTCCCTTTGAAGAAGGAGCTCTGGTTGTAAAAGTTGGGAAAGAGAGTCCAGCCCAGCAGAGCGGACTATCGGCTGGCGATGTAATAACGGCTATTGACAATATCCCTCTGAAGGGGTGGGATGAATTGCAACATTACATACAGAAACAGGAAGTCGGCAGCACCGTTCGCTTAACTGTCAAACGTGGCCGAAAAGAGACCAGAATAGACGTTCGCCTGATGGAAGCCCCTTCACCACAATCCCAACTGTCCGCTACGCAACCCTTTTCAAATCCATAACTAACTTCTGAGGAACAGGGCCCGTAGCTCAGCCAGATCCATCACAAGGATCCTGAACAGGTAGAGCATCGGTGACGCTTCAGCGTCGATGTTGCTTTTACCTCTGGGAATACAAACCCACGGGAAGTCACCCGAAAAGAATTGCGCAACGCGTTCTTGGGGAAGGGTCCCGGGTTCAAATCCCGGCGGGCCCGCCATATCACACTGTCCGGTGCTAGAGTACACTCCCCTCAATCCAGTAATTGAAGGACGTCGGGGTTTACTATATTCGCGGGTGGTTGAGGAAGGTCCCCGCATAGGACTCTTAATACTGCGTCGGAACACGCAAACCAAAGTCTTCTCAAAGCATCTAGAGCGAAGGCTGCACAATGAGGAGTTAGAGTAACATTCTCCAATTTTAGTAATGGGTTATCTAGGCGGGGTGGTTCTTGCGCTAGAACGTCCATTCCTGCGCCAGCTATAGTTCGTTTCTTCAAAGCTTCTATCAAACTACTTTCGTCAACAACAGTGCCTCTCGCCGTGTTGATTAAGATGGCTGATTTTTTCATCAGATTCAATTCCTGTTCACCGATCAACTTCTTGGTCTCCGTTGTTAAGGGTGAATGGATCGACACTACGTCCGACTCTCTAAGTAATCTATCAAGCTGTACGCGACGATATCCCATTCTAGTGACTCTGTTTTCGTCTACATACGGATCATATACCAGCACTTCCATGTTGAACGCCTTCGCTCGCTGAGCGACTGCACTTCCTATAGCGCCGAGCCCGATCAATCCAAGTGTCTTACCGTTAAGTTCGAAACTTGGTGCATGCTGAAAGTAATCCGTCCATCGTCCTTCTCTTACGCTCTTATCTGCGACAACAAGCCGCCGTGCTACAGCAAGCATTAGAAGAATTGTGTGCTCCGCGACTGAATCTGACAAGGCCCCGGGTACATTTGTGACTATGATATGGCCCTTCGTCGCCGCATCGAGATCAACATTGTCGTATCCTACTCCGACTCTTGCGATAATTTTCAGGGATTTTGCGTTCTCGAGAATTTGGCCGGTCAGGGGTGAATCGCCTGAAATAATTGCGTTCGTGTCCTGCACTAATTCAATCATCTCTTCATCTGATCTTGGAATCTTACGCACAACGTCAGCTACGGATTTCAAATGTGCCAATCGTTCATCGTTCACTACTTCGTCAATCATGAATCCATTATCTGTTATCAAGACCTTCGGTCTTGCCAAATCTACTTCCGATCTCCTGAGTTTTTCAAAACCTGTCAACAAATATTTACATGATGGCGCGAGCTTGGTCACAATCGTCTTTCGAGGACGATCGAAGGAAGGAAAATTAGTCGAATGAGATACTTCGAGAATCGTACAAAGCAACTGGAAATGTAGTTAGACCCCGCTGGTAGTGACAGGAACATCGCATCGCGGGCATATGCTGAAGAATTCTATTTCTTCTTCTTCGGTTTTTTGACCATTTTCGGGTTGCCCATTACAATCTAGAATGATACCTCGGCGAAGATCAATAAAGGTTCATCGGCGAATCTATTCATTCTCGCGTTCTCTTCACTACGAAAATTGTGACCGTATGACCCGTCTTGATGATCAACGGAGAAAGGTCCAACCATGGATCGACTATCAAAACATAAATAGTCGAGGATGAGAAATGATTAACTCAGCAAGTGTAGTCAGCTTGTGACCGTTCCAGCTGTGCCGTAGCGAAGCTGATGTTCACCAAACTTTATTAGCGCGCACCTGGCCTTGCAGGGAAAGTTTCGCTCGCTCGCGCGTAGAGGGCCGGATGAATCTTTTCTCCGTGGAGAGAATGCCTAGATTGAAGGATAGCGGTAAGGAAAAGTCATACAATATCTTTGAACATCAACTAGTTCCGAAACATGAACTTCTCTCAAAAAAGGACGCAGAGGAACTGATGCAGGAGTTTCACATTCAACCACATCAGCTTCCGTATCTCAAGGCAAGTGATCCTACGTCACAATCTCTGAAGGCAGAGCCGGGAGATATTATCCGGATAACTAGAAAGAGCGCTACGGCAGGCGAAGTCACTGTTTATCGTTATGTTGTTGAGGGTTAGTGAAATAATATGTCCATAACTTCAACCACGACCGTAAGTCCCCAAATTTGGGAACTGATAAAACGTTTCCTTGAAGAGAAAGGCCTTGTTCGACAGCACATAGATTCATACAATGAGTTCATAGAAACTGGACTGCAAGCCATTGTCGATGAGACCGGAGAAATTCCAATCGAGATAGAAGACTATCCTCTCAAAATTAAACTCGGAAAAATAGAGATAGGAACGCCTCGAGTAACGGAGGTCGACGGATCAGAGCGCCAAATATTTCCCACAGAAGCCAGGATTCGCAACCTAACCTACGCTGCACCTTTGCATTTGGAAATGACGCCAGTAATTGGCGAACGCGAAGGTCAAACCGAAATCGTCTACATCGGCGATTTTCCAGTGATGCTCCGTAGCAAAATATGTCCACTCGCTCGCATGACACCGGAGGAACTCATCAGCATCGGAGAGGATCCACTTGACCCAGGAGGTTACTTTGTTGTCAATGGTGCCGAGCGAGTTGTTGTGGCCCTTGAAGATCTGGCCGCAAACCGTATACTTGTGGACAAGGAACAGACCGGAGTACACCCTACCTACAAAGCCAAAATCTTCTCTACGACAGTTGGCTTCAGAGCACGCACCGAAGTGACATTGAAAACTGATGGCGCATCTTACGTAACGATGCCTGGAGTACCTTCAGATATCCCCATCGTAGTAATGATGAAGACCTTAGGCTACGAAGAGGACGCGAAAATTGCCGAATTGATCTCAACCAACGAAACGATTCAAAATCAATTAGCACCAACCTTCGAAAAATCAATCGGAGTAGTAACTCAACGAGATGCGCTACTCTACATCGGCAATCGATTAGCACCGGGACAAGTGGAAGATTATCGTCTCAAGAAAGCAGAAGCTGCCGTAGACAGGAACTTCCTACCACACATCGGCCGCAACCCAGAAGACAGAAAGGAGAAAGCTGCCGCTCTAGCAGAGGTAGGCTGTAGAGTAATCGAACT
>DASQZS010000228.1:0-2746 GCA_035638535.1 Candidatus Acidiferrum sp. | reverse complement strand
GGCAACTTCTGCGATCGATGTGGAACGCGTCTGCGATGAGTAGGAACTACGCACCTAGCCAGTCGGGCAGACTGGAATAAATCGCCTCTGCCACTCTTCGCTCCACTTCGTCTAAGGAACAGTAACAGCTCCCACAATATGGACATCTATCAAAACCGCAATTATCGCACGCAGTGTCCAGATTGTGAGCAAATGACTTACCACATTTGAAACATTGAAAGCTAAGAGTTCTTGGTGCCGTCACGAGTCGATCACTCCATACACCTGTTCGTGCCAAATTTGATGGTGGGGCGGGAGGGAATGTCATGATCATGCTTGACCATTTTGAACCCTCGATCACCGGTGTACTCGCTAGGTCATGGTCCCGAGACCGGTCTGAAGGCGATTTCTCGCTATCTTAGACCATGCTGTCCCCACGAAGGGTTAGCTCGCGGTCTGGACCACCGCCCCTGGCCTAGTAACGTTGAGGTTTGAGCTAAAATGCTTCCTACAACATGAAGGTAATTTTACAATCGTATTTTTGATTTCGAAGAAACAGAATTCCTCGCCTCGCCCTTCTTACGCAAGTACGAGAGGTATTCCCAAGCTATGAGCGCCGAATTACGAACATCCTCGTCCTTGTCTGCAATCGCCTTCTCCAATTGGGGCAGGGCATTTTGATCACCAAGAGAACTTAGTGCAACAGCAGATTCGTGTCTCACGATTGCGCTCTCATCGCCCAGCATAGCCTGAACTAGTGCCGGTGCTGCTGATTTCAATCCCAATTGCCCTAAAGTAAACGCTGCTTCATGTCGAGTCAGAGGACTTGAATCTTCTTTCAGAACCTTGCACAGAGCGGGAACCACACTTTCATTTCCAATGTGCTCCAACATACATACGGCGTGCACACGTAGCAATAATGGGAGAGCCTTGGAGTTATTCAAAAAGGATACAAAATATCCCAAATCCTTTTTCTCGAATGCTTCCTCCAGTTTATCGAGTGCAACATAGTCTTCGTCACGCATTCGCAGTTGAGTCATAATGAAATTCTCCTCACGCGCGAACGTTTTGAATGAATTGATAAAGATTCTGAGGAGTCCTTAACAGAACCTAAGAACTACAATTTTTTAAACATGATTTAACTGATATTGGAACTCTACACTGTATTCTAGGCGGTCAGGCATTGTTACGTTCATCGGAGAGAATAGGAGCCGGCATCTTCGACGCTGCGTCAGCACCGGTCAGACTGCAAATTTTGCGACTACTATCCACCAAAGGCTCGTTACAATATACTGAGATAATGTTCCAACTTAAGCTTGATCCAGTCCGAGATGCCGGAAAGTTCGTCTATCATCTCCGAAGCCTAACGGGAGCTGGGTTGGTCACACTTGACAAGAAAACGAAGAGGTATGAGATTACAGAATTGGGACAGATGATCGTCTCATTTGCAAGAGACATGGACGAATATGTGAATGTAAAACGCGGTAAGCTTTACGTTCGAACGTCAAGATTGGCGATTGAAGAATTTCACCGGAACAAAATCGCCAGATCCTTAGTGGTCGAAGCAGGAGTTCCTCAAGAGATTGCAGATGAAATAGCCGCCGAAGCTGAAGATCGTCTCGTCCGTCTGAAGACAACATATCTCACGTCCCCTCTAATTCGCGAGTTCGTCAACGCCATCCTGATTGAGAAGAAATTCGAAGAGTATCGGCACAAACTGACGAGACTCGGGATGCCGGTTTACGACATTGCACAATTGATCAGAGACGCCGGAGAGAGACAACTTAACGCCGATTACGTGTTCCATTCCGCAGCAAAGTCAGTTCTCTCAGAATACGTCTTGCTCAACTGCTTACCGCATAAACTCGCGGATGCCCACCTGTCAGGATCGATTCATATCGCCAACCTAGAGAACTGGATACTCAAGCCTAATGAAGTCGTGCACGACATTCGCTACTTTCTTAGCAATCCAATACTCGGTCTCTCACCTCCTGAAAGTTTGGAAGCAGCGCTAAGCGTAGTTGGAAATTTGCTTACGCATGCCGGGGCAGAAGTTTCTGGGGAGCAGACTATCGAGTACTTTAACACGTTCCTCTCACCCTACGCACGAGGAAGGTCAAGCGAAGAAGTTTACAGGGCACTCTACTATTTCTTTACATCAATTCGGCGTGACCCGACATCAACCAATCCCCAAAGAGGATTCTCGATCTCTTTAGATCTTGACCCTCCAGAGTTTCTAAGGAATGAGGAAGCGGTCGGTGCGAGTGGAAAAAGACTTGGAAAGTACGGTGACTTCCAGGATGAGTTTTTCAAACTAGCCGAATCTACCTCTGAAGTTTTCCGTAATGTCTCAATGTCACCACCATCACTAATCCCTCATTTGCTTATCAGAGTTCGAAAACACATTTTCGCCGAAGAAAAAAACAGGCGGCTCTTGGAAACATTTCATGAATTAGCCGCATCACGTAGCATACCACAATTCGAACTTCTAAACGACAACGAGAGAGTTAGCTACTCGGCGACTGGGCTCAGGCTGACAGACGACTGGACGAAGCAGTGGGCGACAGACTGTTTACGTACGGGAAGTATGGACACAATTTTCCTTAACTTACCCAAATTGGCATACGAAGCGAGAAAGGACGATGAGAAACTTGTTTCGCTCTTGAAAGAGTGCGCTTCCGTCGCAATTGAAGGATTCAAAGCGAAACGAAAATTCATCGTTGAGAGGCTGAAACAACCGTTATTGCCGCTTCTCGCTGGGATACAC
>DASQZS010000227.1:0-3941 GCA_035638535.1 Candidatus Acidiferrum sp. | reverse complement strand
AATTCCTCGCTGACCTGTCTGATTACCGAGGAGGCCTGAAGTGAATCGGCAACGTGGTGGAAGAAGTAGAGTAACATAAGGAGACTGATGATGAGCATGTAGACTGCGACCGAAACAGAGAACTGGACAGCACTCTGACTTCCTGCAGTACGAAGCGCTAGCAATAGGAACAAGCAGTAGAAAGTAGTCGACGTATATGCCCCAAGCACCCATTGAGTACCGCGGTCGCGCAGAAAACTCCGCAACACGATCGAGCCATACTGCGTCGCCGTTATGCTCAGCGGAACCAAGATTATGGAGAAGACAACTCCAACAACGCTCAGTGAGACGCTCGCGATTGTGGTTAGCACGCTCCGTGCCTCTGCAATATTCTCGAGACGGAAAATGTACCACTTGTCCTGCAGGAAATTACCGGGTATAGCCTGATCTATCCGAAAGAGGACTAGCGCGAAAACAGCCGCCAGCACAGTCATTAGCGTCGGCAAGAACCAGTAGGTCGCACGAACTCTATCCGCTAAATCTCTTATCCGGATGGAAAACATGACTCAGTTCTTCTTTGCTTGATCGTGTCTCACAATTGCCTTACATTTTTCATACGTAGGTGTCTGATTCTCCGTTAGCGCTCGCCTACGTGCTACATGCTGTGTAGTCTATGTGCTACGATAAACATGTAGGCTGCGACGAGTAAAAGCCACACGAACGCAATACTGCCCGCAATCGCACTAACCGGTGCGGCCAAGACCACAAGCCCTAACAGTATCTCTAGGAATCCGAAGACCAAATCAGGCAGCCTCATCCTTGGCTCCTGCGTCATGTAAATCGATCCTTGAATCTGCAGAAGACCGATGACCACTACAACGACGGTGAACGCTAATCTGCCGACATCACCCGTCAGGAGAGCCAGGTCGGAGTGAGAAGAGAACGGGAACGCAATCAGTAGAAAGAGTCCACCAATTATGCTGACCAATGAGGCATTCGTTAGTTTGCGACTATCGGTCGGGACTATGAGAATCGAATGAGCCTCTTTGAAGGTCAATATCCCGTTCATCAAAAAGTAGAAGCCTAAATAAATCGGGAAGTTACCGACCGAAAACTCCGTTATCGGATTCCCTGAAAGGAAGAATTGCTCGAGGATAGTAGAAGCAATAATTACGGCAAGTACTCCGCGAAGAACGAAGGGCAACCATGTTCTAGCTTTTACCTTCCCGCCCTTGGCTTGTTCAGTTGCCTTTTCCATCGCTTCTCTTTCTTTTTCCAGTTCCTTTTTTTCGCCTCCGAGCTCTTCCTTGAGGTGGGTACCGAGGGTTTCCCGTTTAGTTTCAGGTGTGGTTTTCGGTTGGCCGTACGGCTCAGGCTCCTCCCAACCCTTCAGCAGCGCCATCATTCGGAAGGTGAAGGCTATCGCGAATGCGACCAGAGCGCCGTGCACAAACGATAAGCCTGCGAAATAGCAGATGATGTATACGACGCTGGCTAGAACTGCTGTTCCTACGAACCATTCTCCCTTAACGAAATGTTTGGGTGTCACACCGGAAGTGATGTCGATGAAATAACGTCCCGTTGTAGGTCCGATGATTCCGATAACGACTGCTGCTAAGATTGGGAGATTCGCTTTTAACGCTGCGTCGGCGCCTACGACCGCATACCAAGGAAGGGAAAAAGCGGCCATAACTGTGCCGACTCCATCAGTAAACTCCTGTCCTCCCTTAAATGAGATCGATAGAGCTAGGATTCCAGTTAACACGCACAGGAAGATGTACCATGGATTCGTGAAAGCTGCCGGAATTTTATTTAGGAGGACGTCCCGAGCGACTCCCCCGCCAATTCCACCTATCATGGCGAGGAGAATTATTCCAACAACGGTGTAGTTGCGATAATGATTAGGCTTCCGTGCGAGAAGTCCTCCATTGAAAGCATTTGTGGATGCCGCCAAGAGATCTACGATCGTGACCGCTGAAAAGCTAATGGTGAAGAGTGCAATGCTGGACGTCATTCGCCTAATCCATCCGAATGTTATTGCTCGCTACTTTCAAAAAAAGTGATACTCAACCCATTTAGTGATCTTGACGTTTGTTAAAGAGCTATACGCCTCGGAATGTTGCGCGCAAAATCTGCACCTTCTTGCCATTCATATACCTGCTGGTAGTTCCTCGCATGATTATCGTGAGTATAGTGAATAGTTAACAAATATATGCACCCAGTCTTCCTCATATGTTGGGATATTTTATGGCAGATAAGAAGCCGAATATACTGATAATTTGGGGAGACGATATTGGTTGGTTCAACATTAGCGCCAACAATCACGGAATCATGGGGTATAAGACCCCTAACATCGACCGAGTCGCGCATGAAGGTTGTATGTTTACTGATTGGTATGGTCAGCAGAGCTGTACTGCTGGGCGTGCCTCTTTCATCACCGGGCAATCTCCTATTCGCACCGGCTTAACCAAAGTCGGTATGCCAGGATCCACGTTAGGACTTCAACCGGAAGATCCGTCGATAGCGGAATTGTTGAAGCCTCAAGGCTACGTTTGCGGGCAGTTCGGTAAGAACCACGTGGGTGATCGCAACGAATTCCTACCTACGGTCCATGGATTTGACGAATTTTTCGGTAACCTTTACCACCTGAACTGTGAGCAGGAGCCCGAATGTCCCGATTATCCGAAGGACCCGAAGTTCTTTGAAATGTTCGGTCCGCGAGGTGTTATGCATTGCTGGGCTACCCCCACGGAGGATAACACTGTCGACCCACGTTGGGGCAAGGTTGGTGCACAGAAGATTGAGAATACAGGGCCTCTGAACACGAAGCGTATGGAGACGATTGACGAAGAATTCCTCGACGGCGCAATTAAATTCATAGAGAAGGCTACTAAGGATGGTAAACCATTCTTCTGCTGGTTCAACTCGACTCGCATGCACATATGGACTCACCTAAAGGCTCAGTCCGTTGGTAAGACTGGTCTCGGTGTGGAAGCGGACGGCATGGTTGAGCATGACGGAATGGTCGGACAATTGCTTGACAAGATCGATCAGTTGGGTATCGCCAATAACACGATCGTTATGTATTCTACCGATAACGGCGCTGAGGAGATGAGTTGGCCCGATGGTGGTGTTACACCGTTCCGCGGTGAGAAGGACACTAACTGGGAAGGAGGCTGGCGTGTGCCATGCTTTATCCGTTGGCCAGGCGTCCTCAAACCAGGATCCATTGACAACAACATCTACGCTCACATCGACATGCTACCCACTCTTGTGGCTGCAGCCGGTGAGCCCAACATTGTTGAAAAAGTTAAGCAAGGTTACAAGGCAGGCAATAAGACATTCAAGGTCCATCTGGACGGCTACAACCTGATACCATTCTGGAAAGGCGAGGTGAAAGAAAATCCGCGTAAGGGATTCCTTTACTGGAGTGATGACGGGGATCTCATGGCTATACGGTACGGAAACTGGAAGTGCCATTTCTCGGTACAGCGTGCTCACGGATTTGACGTCTGGGGAGAGCCACTCGTCAACTTACGTGTACCATGGATTGTCAACTTGCGTAGCAACCCATTCGAAATTGACCAGGAGGATGCGGCCCTCTACTACAACAAATGGATGGCCGATCGTATCTTCATCCTATATGGAGCCCAAGCCCTCGTAGCAATGTACCTCAAAACGTTCGAAGAATTCCCGCCACGCCAAAAACCCGCAAGCTTCAGCATCGACCAAGCCCTCGAGAAAGCACGGCAAAAGCAGAAAACTCTAGAGGGGCAAGTCGGCGTCAAGTAGCTTTCGTTAGCGATGAAAGGAAAGAACGCGCTTCGGCGCGTTCCCCAATTTTATCTCGGACAATTATTCATTCACATGCTGTCTGTGCACAGCCCTTAATGCTCTATGCCGCCGATACTATTAGAACGTTGGAAATGGTTTCTTGACGTCTTCAACTAGCAAACCTGCGA
>DASQZS010000226.1:0-8047 GCA_035638535.1 Candidatus Acidiferrum sp. | reverse complement strand
CTTCATCGCCGGTGTTTGCTTTATTCTTCCTGCAGCAGTTATCGTCTCCGTGCTGGCTTGGGTTTACGTCAAGTATGGGTCGTTACCACAAGTTGTCGGTATACTCTACGGCATCAAACCGGTGATCATCGCAGTGATTTTGCAGGCGCTGTGGAGTCTAGGGCGTTCAGCGGTGAAGACTAGGTTTCTGGCGGTATTCGGTTTCGTAGCATTTGCCTTAAGTTTGTTAGGCATTAATCCGTTAGTGGTTATCTTCGGTGTCGGCAGCCTCGCAGGCCTAAGACTTTGGATAAGTGAAAGAACTGAAGGAAAGGCCCCCCGTCTGCGCACCGCCTTCCTCTTGTTACTTATCCCGTTTCTCGCGTATGCAGCACAAGTCGGTGTAACGTACGCGGAGCCATCATCGACATTTGGCTTGTGGCCATTATTTCTGGTATTCTTGAAAATTGGCTCAATCATATTCGGTAGCGGCTATGTACTCTTAGCGTTCCTGCAAATCGATTTAGTAACGCGCTTGCATTGGATTACGACTACACAACTTCTTGACGCGATCGTAATCGGTCAGGTAACTCCAGGTCCAGTGTTTACTACGGCAACGTTCATCGGTTTCCTGCTAGGAGGTCCGGTTGGAGCGGTAGTCGCCACAATCGGCATTTTTGTACCAGCATTTTTCTTTGTGGCACTCAGTGGCCCAATTATTCCACGTATTCGAAGTTCACCTACTTCCTCAGCCTTTCTGGATGGGGTGATCGTTGCTTCTCTAGCGTTGATGGCTTCCGTAACCTATACACTCGGTACAGCAGCCATAATCGATTTCACCACGGTGATTCTGACAGTCGTTAGCTTGTTTTTGCTGATTAAGTTTCGAGTGAATTCTGCTTGGCTCGTGCTTCTGGGAGCTGCGATCGGGGTTCTCAAAGTTATCGTATGAGATACATTGGCGGATTCGCAACTTCTAAATTCCATTGCAGATAGAGTATCACATAAGGTCTGTTGGATGAGCTTGCGAACTTTAGGAAAATGGTTAACGTTAATGAGCTCGGCTTTCCTGATTTTCCTAGCATTAGCCTCGAATGCGCAAGCTCAGGTTGCTCCTGGAACCGCGAGCATTACTCCCATTCAATATCCCACTCAAGTATCCTTCCAAAACGGTGAGTCAAATCCGTCCACTTTGTCCTTCTCCGTCAACTACAGTTACCTGACAGGCAAATTGGATTACGTGGTAGCTTGGGTTACGGATACAGGATCGCCGTTCGTTGATGGAACAGCTACATCTTCCCCACTGCCGTGTAGCTTGAACAGAGATACGAGTGTTTTCCTGATGTTCGCTAAGACATATCCGAATGCGTTTTGTATCATCGTACCGAATTCTGGGCTTGGAACGCAATCCTTCTCATTCAATCTGTGGTTCAGTTCAACGGGGCAGCATAATCTTCAGGTGAATGTTGTTCTACTCGAAACGTACATTCCTCTGGCCACAGATCCTATGGGTGACGTATGGCAAGTTGGTGGACTGAAACTGTTTCCTGTTGGCACTGCACAGTCAGCCCCTTTCACAATTTCTGTGGGCTAGATTATAGATTGTTCACGTATACGTCGTTCAGAGTAGCATTGAGAAATAGTGCGTTTCAAGTCCGGGTGGACTAATTATGATGTGCCGTGACCCGTCTAGGCTTCTCTTTCATAGTTAATTCGGCATCGTCGGCACCAAGTGGTCGGATCTTCCCGTTCGATGAAACACAAGCCTTGACTTGAACCCAGCCACTTTTCGAATCCAAGTCTGTGATCAGTCGGAAACCACATTTGCACTGCCATTTGTCGTCGTATTCATGCATGTGTGGTTCACGTTCTCGGCGAGGCATCGATAGTCAATGGAAAACTGGGTTAGCGGTGTCGTTTAAGCTCGCAGAATCTCATTATAACATTCTTGTCTAGTCTTACCCTCCTGGGAAGGGACTTAGTACAATCTCAAGTCTACTTCCGTCTTTCTGCTCCACATTTCGAACAGAAGCCATCGCTGGCGGTTAGTTCGGCGCCACACTTCTCGCACATGAATTTGGTTTGGGTCTGTTCATTTTGAGACGATTTGGGTAGACGTTTCATCGCCACCAGTACTACTGCGGCTGCAAGGATTATCACAACGATAGCTAGGAGGATGAATTGCGAATCTCCCAGCCCCATCGAAGCGTACATTGGGATATTCTGGTAGCTTGTTTGCGTCCATTCGGCCGTGCCGATTGATTGCAACGTTGCCGTGGCCGAGTAGAATGAGGTTTGCAGTTGCGAGTATGTTTGTGTGTAGTATGAGTAGTATGGGGTTACGAATCCGTAGTTGCATGCCATTGAAGCAGGGTCGCATCCGGGAAAGTTGCCATTTTGGTTTGGATAAGTTGCTGAGGTTACGGTTGAGGTAGCGTATGGCGCTACAATCAATGTTGAGGATGCGAAGGAAAGGAGGTAGGTAGTTGTGTTGGCTACTGTTCCAGTGCTATACGTCGTCACTTGAACCGACGGGTAAGCCAGTGACCCGATGACCGCTATTATTACAATTACAATGATACAGGTAACAATCGCTCGGGCTGCTACCAACGCTTCACGCTCCAATCATAGGTTCAGTAGAGTTACAATTTCGGCGGTTATTCTCGCCAGTTCGATCTCGAGTTGGCGAAGATCGGGGCGTGACAATCTTGAATGTGCTTCATCTCGGAATTGTTTCGCGTCTTTTTCATATTGCGACACGGCAGGTTTGAGGATGTCATGATGACGTTTCGCCCAATTCTTAATTTCCGTTTCACTCTTCAATGAGCCTAACTCGTGAAGGGCGTCGTCAACTTTCTGTTTCAGGTCAGTAATGTGCTTTGTGAAATGCACGCTCGCAACTGGTTTTATGTTCTCATCTTGGAGGAATCCGTCTAATCTATGTTTGTAATGTTCCAAGATACGCTTCAGCAGTTCCGCATCAATTGCCATAATTGCCATACGCCCGGTCAACGAATAAAAACTATCCACAGGACCATGATTCTCATGATTCGTATGGACCCGGTTAAGAACGCGCGGCAGGTGTTGAGCTATTTACGCTTAGCTTTCGAATTCGGATTCAGAAAGCGACCAGTAGGACGTTTAATTTCGATCCTTATGGAGTAAGATCTCGGTGTAGTAGTTGAACGAAGAAGCAACATTGATTCAAATGTACAAGTGCCCGTCATGCAAACATAGTTGCTACTACCTGTGTGATTATTGTCGTAACTGTCCCAACTGCTGTGACTGCGGAGCAGATACGGACCCAGCTCTGACTCAGGGTGGAGACTAAGCAATCGGATCAATTTATCAAATGTGGGGGGAGGTGCAATGAGCGAATTAGAAGAGCTTAAGGAAATGCTGAGTCGCGTTGAACAGAAGCTTGACATGATCATTATACGTCTCTTGCCGCACGAACCATTGCTGGCAGAACCTAGACGAGATAGGCCAGAGATCGTTAGGGAATGGTTGAAGGATACGCCGCCAGAGAACACGTGGAAGCGAACCCATGCGCTATAACCAATAAGGTCCACCGTTTTCTTTGAAAACGGTTTTGGTATGCGTTTGACCGGATCAGAGTGATTTCCGTTGTCAAGAATCACGCGTCACTATAATTAGCCTACGGTGCCTGTCGGTTTGTGCGGGTGCAAAGCAGAGTGTATGAGATCCGGTTCCATGGAAGAGCAGGTCAAGGAATTCTGACTGCCAGTCGACTTTTTGCTGAAGCGGCTGTTCTGAACGGGATGTATGCCCAAGCATTTCCAGACTTCGGCCCAGAACGTCTCGGATCACCCGTCTCCGCCTTCGCAAGGGTTGATAATCAACCGATCGAGATCCACAGCCAAGTCTATACCCCGAACGCCGTAGTCGTATTCGAAAGGAATCTGCTGAGTAAAGTTCCAGTGACGATGGGGCTACCGGCTACAGGGCAATTTGTTGTTAACGCTTCCGAAGCAAGCCAACTAAATGGGGTAAAGGAAGCGAACGGAGCTTCATTCACTACGTTCCTAGTCGATGCTACGAAGATCGCTTCCGACCTTGGTTCAAAGGTGGTAAGTACAATCATGCTCGGAGCGTTAGGGCAGGTTTCGTCGGTTGTAGGCCGTGAGGCGTTGGAGTCTGCAGTCCGACGACGATTCAAGGGCGCAGTCGCTGATCTAAATGCGAAAATGATTGAGGGCGGTTTCCGGGAGGTACACCAAATATGACCCCCAGCCCTAAGCCCGGATGGCGTGAGCTTACCCCTGCGGCAATGATAACCACGCCTGGATCAGCAAGAGACTTCATAACTGGAGATTGGCGCACAAGAAAGCCTATAGTCGAAGAATCCAAGTGTACTAAATGTCTCTTTTGTTGGCTATGGTGCCCAGAGCCAGCAATCATTCGTAATGATGATGGAAAGATTTCCATCGATTATAATTACTGCAAAGGATGCGGAATCTGCGCGACTGAATGCCCAACTAAAGCGATCACGATGGTGGATGAGAAATGAAGTCAGTAATCCAGGCATCTGAACTCGTTCCGATGACTGGTTCGGAAGCAGTCGCAAAAGCAGCTTTACAAGCAAAGGTTAACTTCATCGCAGCCTACCCGATAACTCCACAGACAATAATCGTTGAACGATTAAGCGATCTTGTAGCTGCAGGCGGTACCGGCGCAGTCTTCCTGAACGTTGAATCTGAACACTCGGCTATATCCGCGTGTGTCGGAGCAAGTCTAGCAGGTGCGAGAGCTTTCACAGCCTCGTCCAGTCAGGGGTTAGCGTTGATGCATGAAGTTCTCTACCTTACGTCGGGGCTACGTTGCCCGATCGTGATGGCAGTAGCCAACCGAGCGCTCTCAGCGCCGCTAAACATTCACGGCGATCACTCTGACATGATGGGATCACGAGACGCTGGATGGATTCAGTACTATGTCGAAAGTGCTCAAGAGGCCTACGATTGGACCTTCCAAGCATACAAGATAGCTGAGGACGAACGCGTCATCCTCCCATTTACTGTGAACATTGATGGTTACGTCATTACCCATTCAGTTGAATCCATGACGTTGACCAGTCAAGAACAGGTTGACACATTCCTGAGTCCACGCAAGGCACCATTCAGAATTCAGTCTGCGCGCCCGATCACTTACGGACCGGTTGCATTACCTGACTACTATACAGAGTTCAAGAGACAACAGCATGAGGCTATGCTTCAGGTACCTCCGGTGTTTGAAGAGGTTACACGCCAGTACGGAGAATTGACTGGCCGACGGTATGCCAATCTGGTACCATACGCTCTCGAGGGAGCTAAGGTCATAATCGTATCATTGGGATCAGTTTCAGGTACCGTGCGGTGGGTTACGAAGAATCTCAGAAAACAAAATCTACCAGTTGGCTGTCTGCGCATCGGTCTATTCCGACCGTTCCCATCAGAGCAAGTAGCTCACCTACTGCAAGATGCCGAGCTGATCGTTGTCTTGGAAAGAGCATTAAGTTTAGGATCAAAATGCGGGCCACTCGCAAGTGAAGTGGTATCTGCCCTGTACAATAATTCTAAACAACCGAAAATACTCGATCTGATCGGCGGATTGGGAGGACGCGACATTCCTCCTGAAAAGATTGAACAAATCTTTCGCGCTGGACTTGAACCACAGACCAGACCAGGTCTGGAGCTTGAATTCTTAGGAGTGCGAGAATAAAATGGTTACAATAAAGGAGTTACAGACTGAGGAGCTGTTCGGTCCTGGGCAACGCACTTGCGCGGGCTGCGGTGCCTCAATAGTTGCTAGAATCACACTAAAGTCGCTGAAGCGGCCTGTGATCGTTATCAACTCTACTGGATGCTTGGAAGTAGCCACAACCATCTTCCCCAATACTGCATGGCATGTGCCATGGGTGCATGGGCTGTTCGAAAACGCATCTGCCATTGCCAGCGGAATCGAAGCATACCTAAAGTCAGTGAATGGCGGCTTAGAATCGGACATAATAGTCTTCGGAGGCGATGGTGGTACCTTCGATATTGGCCTCCAAGCGCTTTCAGGTGCTCTTGAAAGAAAACATGATTTCGTGTACATTTGCTATGACAACGAAGCTTACATGAATACGGGAGTGCAGCGATCAAGCGCTACCCCGGAAGGGGCATGGACAACTACTACACCAGTCGGGAAAGCTGCGGCCGGTAAGAGTGGCGAGAAGAAGGATCTCATAGCATTTGCTCTGGCACACCACGTGGATTACGTAGCCACAGCATCCATAGCCTACTGGGGCGATTACATAACCAAAGTGCGGAAGGCGGCAGATGTTCGTGGCCCGAGCTTGCTACACGTAATATCTCCGTGTCCTCTTGGATGGCGTTTCAAGACTGAACAAACTATTCAGATGGCAAAATTAGCCGTTCAATCGCACTACTTTCCGCTATACGAAGTAGAAAAAGGACGATACAAGTTGAACATGAATCCTCATCAGTATCCACTTGATGACTTCCTGAAAATGCAAGGACGATTCAGCCACCTGTTCCTACCAGAGAACGCGCAGGAACTTAAGACTCTAAAAGACCAAGTGGATAATCACTGGTTGAGGATACAGGAACTCTGTCAAGGCAAACAGCCTGGATGGTAGTAACCCCAAATCGCCTAACCGAGCAGTTCAGACGGCTCAGTTTACTTTGGATTCACTGTTGGCTGAAGAAGTTTCGTAGTAGGCTTTCATCTTACTACGAGTACTGAGCATCTGGAGTGATTGACGAGTGCAGACGATACGCTTCCAATGGCTAATCTTTTGAAGGTTCCGAGTCCACGAGTTCCAACGACAATTAAGTCAACGTTCTTGCTGGCAGCGTAGTCAAGCAAGGATTTGACCACGGAGACGGATAGAAGGATCTGCGTAGAGGCCTTTACATGTCCTGAGCGTGCTAGATTCAGAATCTGGCTAATCCATCTTTCCGTTTTCCTTCTCTCCGTAGCGAAGTAGTGCGACCCTGATATAGCGTACGGAGGGGTGGCGATTACACTCACTACGATCAGATGTGATCCGGTTTTCTTAGCAAGATTCACCGCTAGCTTGCCTGCACGAAGCGAGTTTCTTGAGCCGTCAATTGCAACCATAACCTTCATGAGTTGACCGGTCTTCATGCCTATTCACGGGGATATTAGCGTCCACCCTCATTTTTTAGGTCGACGCTCAAGTATCAACAGTAGGAAAATGGACACCCTATTTCCGGACACGTGCAAAACCAGTTATCTGCCGGCTCAAACTCGGCATGATGCTACCGCTTAACTGAAACGGGAGTCGACAACCTCCTTGTCCATCTCGGGTAGGTAATACCATTGCATCTTTTCTCCAACTTTGGCTCTCGCCTTCCATCTTAGTGATTTGTGGATATTCTCGAACCGGGCAACAAGATCATCCAGTCGCTTCTGCACTGTCTCTCGATAATCTGCTTCAAGCTGATACTCAGATAAGGACTTTCGAATTCGATCCAAGTTTAAAGTGAAAGTCTTGTACACCCCCCAGTCTTCTCCACACATCTTCGCAAGATACTCTGCATTTATTATCTCATGACCATCCGAATCTCCCAATTCATGATCGTGAAGCAGCGCAATAATGTCTCGATATTCGCGTTCACTGATTTCAACAACTTGCAATTTTGTGGCAAGCAAATCCGCGAGAGGTATAGTCGGTTTGTCTAGCTTTAGCCGATCTTTAAAGTCAAATTCATGACACATTTGGAAGGTATCCAAAAAGACGTCGACCCGTCTTCCCTGCGCTATGTCATTGAATATGAATCGCCTGTTTTGGGACATGGCGTTGAAGATTTCCCGAGGAGCGTATCCGAGTTCAGGAAATAGTTTCTTGATTTCCCCGGCTTGTTTCCGTAAACCCATGAAGTCTATGTCTGCATACTTGCGTTGAAGTGAACGGTGAGTAGCGCTCTCGCAGTGAAAACGGATCGCCATACCACCGAATAGGCGCAATATGATGCCTTTCTGTTCGGCTACTTCCACAATGCGTTCCGTTTCCTTCATTATGTCGCTTAATGTCGAACTCACC
>DASQZS010000225.1:0-4384 GCA_035638535.1 Candidatus Acidiferrum sp. | reverse complement strand
TCATAGATTATCGTTTCCACATCTTTTCGACAATGAGTGGTGAGATGAACTTATTCATTCCATGCGCGATGCCGCCTTTCAGGCTAAGATCATGACCATGATAGGCGACAACAGACAACCCGTCATAAGTGAAAATCGCGCAATTCCCTAAAACATTAAGGCTTGTAGTCGGATTGCGAGGGTCATGTCTTGGCGAACCGAGAATCCAGTAACTTTTCAATGGAACTTCTCTTAATCCGAGAAAATCTAGGTTGTCAGCCCTTCGCAGGATCTTTTCAGCATCCTCCGGAGAATCGAAGAGATCACCGTCGATCACCAAGTTCTCAATATTCTCGCGCTCGACACACGCTCGTAATTGTTCAGTGAATGGGAAAGGTGTGTTTGCTCGCAGATGAAGGTCTGAGATGAATAGCGTATTGCCTGCCAGTTCATATTTTTTCGCGGTAGTCAATGGATTCCGCTTCGACCTGAATGGGTAGAGAAGAAAACGAAAATCTATGATTATCGCGACAACGATTGCAATTACTGCAATTGAGATAATGACTAAGAGCTGTGGCATTTCCAACACTTCAAGCTTGACTTCCACGCTTTCGTATACCTCTCCGAGTTAAATGCACAGTCTAGGAATTGAACTGCAGATCGGTTTGTTGATGATGAAACTCGATTCTATACTATTGTTAATTCGAGACGAATGTATGTAACCAAAGCTGCGTGAGCAGTCATAAAACATCAATTCAAAACTTTATGCGTGATGGACGAGTATGCGCCTTTTTCCTGCTTGTTTTGAACTTCACCTGTGTTCCAGAGCATAATCGTGTCTACCGCTTCGGTTAGACTGAATACTGTGGCCTCAGGAGAGGCCATGCTTGGATTTTCTTGGGGTTTTCGGCTCACGTAGATGGAATGCATTCCGACGTTTCTGGCTCCGCCGATATCCGCCTCCAATGAGTCTCCAATGAAAACCGCATCTTTCGCTTTAACGTCAAGATCCTTTAGCGCTCTAGAAAATATATCAGGTCTAGGTTTTCGTACGCGCATAGCTGCCGATGTGATAACCGTTCCGAAGAATTTTTGCAGATCGTACTTACTTAGAATTTCGTGGACTACCCATTCACTTTTGGCATTCGAAACTAAACCCAACTTGAACTTGTTATCTGTCAACTTGGATAATGTGTCGACGGCATCAGTATACGGTTGCCAAGCATCAATTTCCGGCATGAAATAAAATCTCGTTGCCTTTTGTAGGAATTCAGTTGGCAGATTCTTCACATTAAATTTAGAAAGTGTTTTAGCGATGATTTCTTCCATTGGAATTTCGATTTTGAAAGTATCCGATCGGCCTGCTGCTTCCTCGTATACGCGAACAAACGTTCGAGCGAACGACTCAAAGTCCGTTCGTAGTCCAGACTCGTTGAGGTACGCATACACTTCTCTGATTTGCGCATAAGAGACTTCTTCCCACGGTTTAGCGAAGTGAACGAGCGTTTCGCCCAGATCCATTAAAACCGCGAAGAGCTTCACTTGACTCACAGATCAGAGCGATCAGGATCGTATTCAATCTCTTTCGAATTCGACGCGCAGCGCCATGCCTTTGAGTTCCTTCGCTATATTCTGAACCATATCCAGGTCCACAGGCATCTTCCTGGGCCTTCTGCCTGTCAGTATGACTTTGGTTTCTGTGCTGCCGTCCGGGATCCACACGGTATTGATCGTCAAAATTGAGAGCGGACTAAACAAGTCCTCCAGAAACGATCTGTCGTCGCCACCGAAACTAATCAATTTCACTCGTTTTCCAAACGTTTCGCTAAGCTCCCTCACAACTTTAGCACCGCCGCCAAGCAATCTCGGGAGGTCCTTCTTGTCGACAAGGACGACCATCATTTCGTCAGTCTGTACAGATCTGTGATAAGTCACATCTTGGAGGAGTGGATGGTCCTTCTCCAGTTCAACTAGTCTCCGAATCACTTTCAAGTCGAAATCGGTAATTAGACCCTTCTGCACTTTCTCCTCGCAACGTCTGCAGAGTATACCCGACTTCACGCAGAATGCATCTAGTATCGTCTTTACCATTAAGTTCCATCCCTATCTGAGGGCAGACAATCGTCCCACGGCGACTACTTGTTCTCGGTGCCCTTGTGCTGGTTGGACGTCTTCTAGCATGGTATTTGAATTTAACTAATAACGAATTCGATATTAGTTAAGTCAGCGTATAGTTCGAATTTCTCTTTGTGTCAGATGATAAGATCCGTAATAGGACCAACTCAACCTCGAACCCACTATCCCTAGGAAACCTGAGAGTTTCTATAGCCAATCCAAAATCCGTCAATCCCGATGCGGATTATCTTACGGTTTTGGTTCTAGGGTTGTTGTTTCTCTTTCTATGAGCCCTAATGCGCGTGGTTCGAACGTTTTCTCCATTATTGGGGCGATGACGATGGCGTTGTGGGTTTGAACTCGGTCTCGAATGATTTGGAGGAATTTGAGGAACGATTCGAACGTGTTGTTGGTTATCAGATATTCAAAGCCATCGAGGAGAAGGATGGGGTGTTCGGCTTTCTGTAGAAAATCGCCTAGGGTTATTGAGAGATCTTGCAATGAACCTATCGTATGTTCATTCGGAGACGCTTCCCCAGTTAACCAGATGATCGGCGTCTTCTCTAAACCCAGCCTTTTCCTTATTTTAGATGGATGTTCACGCGTTACGCACAACCCTTCCGATCCGGCTAAGACAAATTTCGAGAAGGTTTCATACGCGAACGATTGGCCGTTCTTCGTAATGTAAATTACGCCTACCTCGAGTTCAGGCCTCTTGTTTGGAGCCGGCCAACTTGTCGGAGCCGTACCCTCTTCTCTCTCTCGAACAGGTTTTACCGTGAGCCTTCGTTCCGTTATTGTTTGCGAGATCAGCTCAGTGTAAAATTCAAGGATGATTAGATCCACATCACTCAGTTTTTCTGCGTTATTGCCGCCAAGCGTTAATACTCCGTAGACTTCATTCCCTATCATAATTGCTGTACTGTACACGCTTTCTGTTCTGAGGAGGCTATTATCTCCCTCTGCAACGAGTGTTGTGATGTTCTTGGTAGGAGTCGCTTCGAATTCGATGAATCGACTATTCAACGGGTAGGTTTGCTGTAGTAGCACGTTATCGGATCGTGTTTTCGAGGCCTGTAGATTTGCCTGCCCTTTTCCTCGATCGAACGCAAAGATAGCCCCGACATCCATCCCGAACTCCCAGAGGATCGTCTCAAGAACCATCTCAAGCCCCGAAGAGAGATCAGGGGTTTGTCTCAGTTTATCCCGCAATCTTGCAATGCTTTCTATTTGTTCGGTCGTTTCAACAATACCCAGCTCCAAGTTCTCATTCGCCTTACGCAGATTCTGCTCACTCGTTCGCAACGCCTCCTCCAACTTCATCTGTTCGCTGAAATCTATGAAATATCCAATGACGTCTTGCGGTTCTCCGACTGCATCACGTACTAGTATTGCTTCTTCCCGAACCCAACGATACTTCTCGTCCTTGCAGAGGAATCTGTATTCGAACGTTTGACGACCATTCTTCCAAAGACCGGGTAACTTCTGCTTGAATACCGTGAGATCGTCGGGATGAATGTGGTTTGTTCCGAATTCAGGGCGTTCCGTGAAATCTCTAGATTCGAATCCGAGTAGCGAAGAAACATTCTCACTCATGTATGTTGATGTAAAATCAGAGAGATCGGGCAGTGGTTTCGCAGCATAAATGACCGCCGGGTTAGCTGTGACAACGTATTCTAACTGTTTCTTCGTTGAACGAAGCTCATCCTCTAACTTCTTACGTTCAGTTACATCATTAAAATAGCCGACAACATCCTGCACGTTCCCCTCTGGATCATGGACTACTCTTTGCTCTTCGCGTATCCAGCGGTAGTTGCCGTCTCTATGCCTGAACCTGAACTCGAATATGTGATGCCCGTCTTTCCAGAGAGTGGGCATCTCTGTTCGATATTTGCGCAAATCGTCTGGGTGAACATGATCAGCCCAGAACTTTGCCCCTGTTTCCCCAACAAAATTTTCGGCCTCAAAACCAAGCAATGACCGAACGCTGTCGCCTACGAACGTCGATATCAAATCCGAACGATTAGAGGAAGGCTTTTCGATGAAGATCACGGCAGGGTTTAGGGAAATTACACGAGCCAATTCATTTCTAGCGGAACGAAGCTCCTCCTCCAACTTCTTACGTTCAGTTATGTCTGAAAAGATTCCGTACGTGTAATGTGCGCCTTCCATTTCGATATTTGATACTGCTCTCTCGTGTATCCAAATCCATTCTCCATCTTTCCGTTGCACTCTATACTCAATATCGAAAGGTTTGTTGGTGGAGAACAGCTCATCTAGAGTAGCATCA
>DASQZS010000224.1:0-2778 GCA_035638535.1 Candidatus Acidiferrum sp. | reverse complement strand
AAACGGATGAAGATGAAGCATAGACGATTCTTTGCACGTGTTCTTGATTGCCTGCTCTGAGAACGTTTAAAGTTCCATTAACGTTGACGGCGTTTGTCAATTCCGGGTTCGTCATGGAAACGTATGGGCTAACTTGAGCAGCCAAATGGACAATCCCATCAACCCTTCTAGCAATCTTGGACAATAAACGAAAATTTGTGACTCCGCCTCGCACGAGGTGGAACCTTCTGTCATTTTTCCAGCGCGAGAGGTTATGCAGTGCTCCTGTAGAAAAGTTATCCAACACCCAAGTTTCGACGGCAGCGTTCAATAGAGCATCTGAGGTGTGGCTTCCAATGAAGCCGGCTCCTCCAGTTACCAGAATACGATCATAGGAAATTTTCATGCCGACGTAGCTCCACATGGTTACATGTATCGTCAAACGATAGTGTGGTCCTCTACAAGATATCTACGGTGCAACATACGGATTCCATGGTAAAGAGAGAAATCTCATGGTGATTAGGTTCGTCTCAATTATAAAAGCCACAACACAGAGTATCGTTAGAACAGTTGCCAATTTCTCCGAGTGACCATTTTTTCTGATAAAAAAGGCGGCAACTTGGTTTGCCAACCATATCACGCCAAGAGAGGCGATCGGTAGCACGCTTGGGAACATCGTGAAAGTATACCTAAAATCTGTCCCTGCGCCGACCACCGCCAGACCCAATGTAACTATCGCAGGGCCGAGAAGCGAAGCTGCGAACGCTGGCAATTTTGTTCTTCGTTTGAGAATAGATGCGCCGCCAATTACAGCCAGCAGCAAAATTTCCGGTCGAAAGGCTATCCGAATCGTTCGAATCCAAGTCCAGAGTCGTAACGCCAACGGCGCATTTTGAGATTCGAATGCCGCGTTTTGTGAGGCATTAAGTACATTGTATGATAACCAGCTATTGTAGCTGATCCCGACTGCCGTGCTCCACGCGAAAGCTATCGCTACTACTATGAGCGTCATGAGGACGACTCTCCGCCATGATCCTCTTGTAAGTAAGACCCAGATAACGAGAGTGACGACCACGCTCGCTGCAAACTCTCTTGAGAGAACACCTAATGCTACAACGAACGAACTTGCAATGACCTTTACATAAGTTGCTCGGCCCAAATCGAGTTTTAGAATGAGATAGGTTCCAAGTAATGCGAAAAAGTAGCCTGACATATCCGTCAAGACTGCTCCACCGTAAAGCAAGATTGGAATTGAGGCGGTGAAAAATGAAGTCGCTACGAATGCTGCGTCGGTTCGTTCAGTCAGCATTTCAGTTAACTTAAACATTAGGAGAGATGACGCGAACCATAGCACGGCGTTGAAAACTGCAAATGATGCTTCAATGCCAATAACGTGGTTTAGCAAAGAGGCGACAAGTGGCACTACGGGCCGTAGCAATCGGAAGTACGCATTTCCAAGTTCAGCTCGGCTAATCTGGCCTTCAAAAAATAGCGCTGTCTTAATGTAGCTAGCGGAATCAGGGTACATCTGACCGATGTGAGTGAAAGCCTCGAGGACGGTCATTATGCCAACTGCCGCTAGAGCTTCCCGCTTGCCCAGATGCATGGTCTAACCGTCGAGCAGCAGTTCGAACGTACTTATCATATAAGTATGCGTCTCCGCGAGACGCATCGATGAAGTTCTCACAAAGTGTGAGTTATGTCAAACTATTTCGTGTGGAGGTTTACGAGTTTCGATACCACGATACCGCTCCTTTGAACGGCGCTTTGAATTTGACTTTATTTTTCCTTATCCAATCCACGGCCTGCGTAAGTCCGTCTTCAAGCTGCACCTCGGGGTTCCATCCAAGCAAGTTTCGGGCTTTTGAGTTATCGCAGATCAACCTGTCAACGTCGTAAGGACGTATTCTTGATTTGTCTCTATCAAGGACGAATTTTGTTTTGATGATTTTCGCAATAAGCGCCGCAAGGTCCTGGATCTTCGTTTCTGTTCCCGAACCAATGTTGATCACTTCTCCTACTGCTCGATCGGTTAGTGATGCGAGTATAATTGCTCTGGCTGTATCTTCAACGAATGTAAAGTCTCGTGAACTTTCCACATTCCCCAACTTAAGATGCCCCCTCCCTTCCAGGAGTTGTATTGCGATCTCAGGGATGATGTAGGGCTGCGTGATTCGTGGTCCGTAACTGTTAAAAGGTCTAAGAATTACGACTGGAAAATCCTGTTCTTTGTGCAGCGTGAAAACCGCCCGATCGGCTGCAAGTTTACTGACCGCGTAGGTGGAGTGAGGTTGGGTTGGGTGATCTTCATCCATCGGGATCCTTTGCGCAGTCCCGTAAACCTCGGATGAAGAGATATAGACAAACCGTTTCACTGATTCGGAATGAATTGCCTTCCACAGCAAATTCAATGTTCCTTCAACGTTCACTCTGAAGAATTCCTGCGGATTGAGATATGAGTCTGGTATGAACGGCAAGGCCGCTAGATGATAGACGATCTCCTGGTCGCTCAGACACCGTGATATTCTCCGCTTATCACAGATGTCTGCTCTAACAATGCGAACGGGCAAACCCTTGAGGTATTGCTTTTTCCCTGAAGTGAGGTTGTCCAGTATGGTGACTCGTGCGCCACCACGCACCAACTGCCTCGTAACTTCGGAACCTATGAATCCAGCACCACCAGTGACTAGAACTCTAGCGTCCTTGAGCTTCTCCTGCAACATTGTAGCCGCAGCGCGTCATCTGTTCTCTACTATTTATATGACGCTAGACTTCCACTCGAATCGTTGGATAGCAATA
>DASQZS010000223.1:0-5179 GCA_035638535.1 Candidatus Acidiferrum sp. | reverse complement strand
TTTTCAGCTCGTCCAGTTGGGTTTTGGTATACTGCGAATAGGGCTGGGACGCCGAATCCGTTCTGGTATACTTCTCGCAGTCTTTGTCCGGGGCTTTTGGGAGCAACCATCACTACGTCAACATTCTTGGGTGGCACGATGTCTTTGAAGTGAATATTGTATCCATGCGAGAAACTGAGTGCTTTTCCTGGTTTGAGGTTGGGTAGGATTTCAGATTTGAAGACGGCCGGTTGCTGCGGGTCGGGTATCAGAATTAGGATCGTATCTGCTTTAGCGGTAGCTTCGGAGACTGATAATGGTTTGAATCCGTCGTTTTCTGCAAGCTTCCATGATTTTCCACCCTCTCTCAGGCCTACGTAGACTTCGGTTCCTGAGTCTCGCAGGTTTAATGCCTGAGCTCGTCCTTGGCTTCCGTAGCCGATGACTCCGACTTTGATTTGATGGATTAGTGAATCGTCGATATCACGATCGTAGAAGACTTTTACCATACTGCGGTCGTCTCTGCAGGGATCATCTCTCTAGATAAAGCCACCGCGCCTGTCCGAGCAACTTCTTTCAAACCATAGTTCCTTGCCAGCGTGATGAATGCGTTGATTTTGTCCGGATCACCCGATACCTCAACGGTTAGGGTTTCAGTGGATACGTCTACGACGTTTCCGCGAAATGTTTCGATGAAATTCATAATCTCCGGCCTCGTTGGCGGTGAGCCCGGTGACAATTTCACGAGCGCGAGTTCACGTACCGTAGCATTTCTGCTGTCAAGAGGTTCAACCCGCCTGACATCAATCAGATTGTCCAAGTTCTTCATAACCTGGTCGGCTTGGTTGTAGTTGCATGACATCGTGATCGTCATACGGGAGAGCCCAGGGGTTTCAGCGTGTCCGATGGTCATGCTCTCAATGTTGAATGATTTTCTTCGAAAGAGATTAGCAACCCTGAACAACACGCCTGGTTTGTTCTCGACCAGCGCAGAGATGATTCTTTGTTGTTTGTCATCCATCAACCCACGATCATCTCCTTTATTCCTGCACCTGGAGGAAGCATCGGTAGGACGTTCTCTTCGGGGGAGATTGGCACATCGATCACTGTAGTGACTGTTGAACGGATTGCCTTGGTCACGGCCGCCTTCAATTCCGCGGACGATTGCACACGGACTCCTTCAGCTCCGTATGCTTCTGCTAATTTGACGAAGTCTGGTGAACTGCCCAAGTTAACTGCTGAGTAGCGTCTGTTGTAGAAGAACCGTTGCCACTGAGCGACCATGCCTAGCATGCGATTATTTATCACGACCACAGTCACCGGTATGCCTTCTTCGACGCTAGTTGCAAGAGAATTTTCGGTCATCTGAAAGCTCCCATCTCCAGCTATGTCGATTACTGGGACGTCTGGCTTAGCCATCTTAGCTCCTAGAGCGGCTGGAAATCCGAACCCCATTGTACCAAGGCCGCCCGAGCTTAGAAATGTTCGAGGTTCGATGACTTGGTAGTGTTGTTCGCACCACATTTGGTGTTGCCCTACTTCGGTTGTCACTATAGCGTAGCTTGGCAGAATCTTCCGAAGCAACTTCACTGCTTCCACTCCGCTTAATGTTGAGGACGCGGTGTCCATCTCGGCGGTCGCTTCGATTACTTCATGAGCCTTCTTAACCCACGCTTCTCGATGTTGTCCCATCATGCCCGCCTCTACTTCTCGGATCAGAGCTGCCAGTGCGGCCTTCGCGTCAGCCACCAGTGAGACCACTGGAAACTTGTAATTCTTCCCGATCTCTGCTTTGTCTGCATCTATGTGTATTATCTTCGTGTTGGGGCAGAATTTCTCGATCTTACCGGTGGTTCTGTCGGACAGTCTTGACCCAATTACTAGCAAGATGTCGGATTCTGGAAGTAACTTGTTGGTTTGCTCTGCTCCATGCATTCCCATGCAACCCAACGATAGCGGATGGTTTTCCGGGAATGCGCCTTTGCCCATGAACGATGTAGTGACGGGTGCAACCAATAATTCCGCGAATGCTTGCAGTTCGCGGTAGGCATTTGACATTTTGATGCCTCCGCCCGCGAGGATAATTGGATGTTGAGACCCTAGAACCATCTGAGCGATTGTCTTCACAATAGTTGGGTCTGGGTCCGGTAGAGGTTGATAATTTGGGAAATGGACCGTGTTCGGAAACTCAATGTCATCTTCTAGTTGTTGAACGTCTTTAGGAATATCTATTAAAACCGGTTGAGGTCGACGCGTAGGCGCCAAATAGAACGCGGCTTTTATCGCGTAGGGTACGTCTCGCGCGCGGAGTGGTTGGAATGTATATTTCGTTACTGAAGTAGCCATCCCGACTATATCTATTTCTTGGAACGCGTCTGAGCCTATTGCAAAGGTTGGCACTTGACCGGTGATAGCTACAACTGGTGATGAGTCCATGTATGCTGTAGCAAGGCCAGTCAATAGGTTGGTAGCCCCCGGCCCCGATGTAGCCATACACACACCCACTTTCCCAGATACGCGAGCGTATCCGTCAGCCATATGGGCGGCAGATTGTTCATGTCTGGCTAAGATATGTCGAATACCTTTTCCCGTATTCGGGGAAGTATTGAGTTCGGATAGGGCATCGTAGATCGGCATATTCGCGCCGCCGGGATGACCGAAGGTTACTTCTACATGCTCCCGTCGGAGCGCTTCCACTAGGGCTTCTGAGCCGGACATTCGATTCAACTTTAGATTGTCTACTCCTTTTTTTACAACACCCGCCTCCGAACAGATTAAGTTCGATGCGGGCTACTGAAGAACGACGAGTACAACGAGCGATACGATCTTCTCGGATAGTCGAAGCGTTGCATTCTGAATTAACGACGGGTACATTGACAACGCGCTCGTTTACTCTACTTCAACGCGTAATTTGCCAAGCCTCTAATAAGCCTATCTAGCCGGTTTCAATTCTACTAACGAAAAATCTTTGATTTCTATTCACCTGATGTCTGAGCTGCCTTTTTTCGGTCGACTGGTTTCTTCCTGACGAAACCGTATGCGTAGCCGTCGATTAATGCCTTAACGCTGGCCTCGATAATGTTTGTTGACGATGCCACTGTCGTCCAAATTTGGTTGGCGTCACTGATGTCTATGTATACAGCCACTCTTGCCGCTGTTCCAGACTCAGAATTGATCTCCTTAACTCGGAATCCTGTCAGCTTTGATGAGAATTTTGAACCGAAATGTTTTCTGAGCGCAAGTTGAAATGCCTGATCAAAGGCATTAACGGGGCCATTCCCCTTGGCTTCAGCTCGAACTTTCTTACGTTCGATTAGAACAGTCAGATTGCACTGTGCAATTGATCGGCCCTTCTCATGCCTGACGTCGGCTTTCCATTTGACCAAATGAAACGGTTCAGGTTCTCTCTCAAGAGTCCGACGCACTACTAACTCCAGTGTTGCTTCAGCGTTTTCAAGGTTACATCCTTGGCTTTCGAGATGCTTAATTTCTTGCAGTAGAGAAGCGAGTCGTTGATCGTCACGAGGTAAATCGAATCCAAGCCGCTTTAATGTAGCGAGAAGGCTTGATCTGCCAGCCTGTGAGGACACAGTTATCGCACGTTCATTGCCGAAGGCGGATGGGTGGTAGAATTCGTATGCCACTTCAGTCTTCAAGACCGCGTCTCCGTGAACTCCGCCCTTATGCGCAAAGGCGTTCCTTCCGACAAAGGGTTTGTACGGGTCATTTCTTAGCCCAGCCATCTCATCGATGAAAAGTGAAATTGATGTCAACCTTGCAGGATCGAGTCGTGTCTTCACTCCCATCAGATGGAGGTTAGCTATTATCTCGATAAGATCTGCGTTACCAACTCGTTCTCCAAGTCCATTCATCGTTCCCTGCACGTGCGATGCTCCTGCCATAATAGCGAACAGTGAGTTTGCGGTTGCCATTCCACGGTCGTTATGACAATGTATTCCGATTGGTACGTGTGCCTGTTCTATGATCTCTCGCGTAGCCTCGTACACTTGGAGTGGATGTGAGCCTCCGCGAGTATCGCAGAGAACCAGCATCTGACTGCCGGCCTCTTCGGCCGTTCTTAATGTGGACAGTGCGTAAACAGGGTCAGCCGCGTAACCATCAAAGAAGTGTTCGGCATCATAGATCACCCGACGATCACGAGATTTCAAGAACTCGACGGATTCTGAAATCATTTTACGGTTCTCCTCAAGCGTCGTCTTCAGAACCTTCTCAACTTGCAGCGGCCATGATTTGCCAAAAATGGTGACCGTTTCTGTTTCCGCTCTCAATAGTTGAGCCAAGTTCTGATCATGACTCGGTTCGACACCAGGCCTTCTGGTCATTCCGAAAGCGGTCACTCGTCTATGTGACTCCTGCCCTAACGATTTTGCTATCCTGAAGAAATCCACATCGATCGGATTCGTTTCGTTAGGCCAGCCCCCTTCAACGTAGTCTACTCCCCAGCCTATGAGTGCTTCCGTCACTCTCAACTTTTGAGATGACGTAAAATTGACGCCTACGGATTGATTCCCATCACGCAGAGTTGTGTCGTAAATTTCAACAGACTGCGGGAAATGCTTAGAAAACGAAGCAACCGCCAGTTCAGGCGATAAAACTATCCCTCAAGTGACTATCCCTTTGCGAGCCAACTCACGTATCCAAAATAAAAATCTTCGCAAGAATTCTCTGAAATAGCAGAATTCGACAAAATTGGTCCCCAACAAGCGTGGTAGCGAAAGACATATCCAACCAGTTAGAACGCATAGAGCTCGGGCCCGGGCCCGTAAGGATCAGATTACGATTCCGGGAAGCTCAGCTAGGCTAGAGCGACAGACACGGAAGTCGAAGCTCATAAGTCCAACTAAGAGACCTGCTGGTCGAGGGTTCGAATCCCTCCGGGCCCACCACCCTAGAGATTACATTTCTGGGTTCAAGAAACGGGTTACTGACTTTCGCTTTGTTCGACGCGGTCTTCTCCGGTAGCTCCTTCTTCGAATTACTATCCGCGCCGCTATAATGGCCAGAAGAATGAGAATCGTTCCTAAGATCAGGGGTGTTGCTTTTCCCAGAATTGAGAGCGAAGGTGTGATAGTGGTGGAGGTCGTAGTGAATTGCGCCAACGGGGCTAGATGTATCGCAAGCCTTAGGGCGTCAATACTCCCCCATCCCGTGACGAAATCCCAACCCGTATGGGCACAGT
>DASQZS010000222.1:0-19258 GCA_035638535.1 Candidatus Acidiferrum sp. | reverse complement strand
GATGTTACACACAGACGTAGTCAATGAAAAATCTGTCAACCAAGCCATATCTGCGGCGCACAAAAAATTTGGGCGTATAGACATTCTGGTTAATGCTGCAGGCGTAACCGGACCGATAGAAACGCCACTACACAAAATTACCGAACATGACTGGGATTACGTAATAGACGCGAACGTCAAGGGCACTTTCCTCCCTTGTAAGGCTACGGTGCCGATCATGATCAAACAAAAGTACGGCAGAATTATCAACATTGCCGGCACCTCTGGGCTCCGCGGGTACGTTAACCGAGCCGCTTACTCATCCTCTAAGTGGGCAGTGAGAGGGCTAACCCGAACCTTAGCTCTCGAAGTTGGCAAATACGACATCAACGTCAACGCAATCTGCCCAGGAGTCGTTGAGGGCAGAAGAATGTCAAACATAATCGCGAAAAAAGCTGAAGCTTGGAAATGCACCGAGAAGGAAGTTTACGAGAAATACACTGGTGAAATGGCGCTAGGAAGGTTTACCATTGCCGAAGACATCGCCAGAGCCGCACTATTTCTAGCCTCAGAGAGCGGCCGCCAAATCACAGGGCACGACATCGTCGTAGATGGCGGCTGGGACGTATAACGGCCTAAACCTAGCTTTGTCAATCTTGCCTTAGTCTGGAGGGATCTCCTTGAAGGCCTGGCGAATGTCAATTCCGGTACTCTTCCTGTAAGCGCTTACCAAATAGAAGTAAATGATGCCTACCGCAAAGATTCCCACCATCAGTCCTTCAGACTGCGGAGTCGTAGCCAACAGTGCAGGTACGGTTAGTAGATAGTACATGATGAGAATGTTCACCGCGATACCTAGAACGGCGAGAGGCACGGTAAAAGCCCGAAAGTTTCGAGCCGGCGATTGATCGAAATGATGACGCATCCTCATCGGGAAGACTATCGCGCCTATCATTGTCAGTATAATTGCCAGAGAAATCATGAATTGCGTGGACGCCATGTAGGTTGAAAGAGTCGATCCATAGAACAGACTTGCGTAAGTCCATATACAGGCCGCTATAATCATCACGACCATAATGTAAATTGGAGTTCGACTCCTTTCCGTTATGTAAGCCAGTCGCGCCGGGAATAATCGATCAAATGTTTGAGCGAAGAGCATCCTCGAAACGAGCATGTAAATTGTGAAGTTAGTTGCAAATATTGTGATGGCGCCTCCGATGGCCCAGACTGTCGCGAGCGCCAGGTTATTCGTGCCGTAGAGTAAGAAGAACGATGCTGGCATCGAGTAGATTAGCGCCGGTAGTTTTCCGAAGAGCGGATCGGCATTCCAAGCCAACGTCGCAGCGGCATACCAAAAGTTCTGCCCTGTCATTCCGATGAACAAGTTCCAGGCAGCAAACAACCCTATCACAACTAGAGCTAGAGCGCCAAGCATCGTGATAGCCTGAGTTTTGAACTGGTTGGCCGTCTTCATCTCTCCACAT
Organism: Candidatus Acidiferrum sp.; assembly: GCA_035638535.1. Taxonomy (GTDB): domain Archaea; phylum Thermoproteota; class Bathyarchaeia; order 40CM-2-53-6; family 40CM-2-53-6; genus FEN-987. The sequence goes on along the minus strand of DASQZS010000222.1, from coordinate 17,795 downwards.
AATCCGAGATTGCCGAAAACCGTCCACTCTAATGCGAATGTCCACGGCGTGATCATGGCGCCGATCGATGCGTATAACGTCACGGTGGGAGATAGATTGATGCCTTCGCCTTGAGCCGTTCCGATAATTTTATTGTAAACGTCGGATGAGCCGATGAGCCCTGAAAGATTCGTGCTCAAGTTGCTTGCGAACGCTGAATTAGATGTGGACGCCAATAGAACCAATAATGCGATAACTGCCGCAGCAGCGAAACAGAAAAGAACTGTTTGAATCTTTAGATATATACGAATCCCGCCCATTACAATCAATCCCGCAGCAATCACGGCCACGAAACTTAGAATTGCCATAGAGTTCGTCGTGGCCAGCGCGTTTGCAATGGCTGCATATCCCGCATTACTCGTGCCTTGGGCTATCGCAAACAGCCATGGCACCAGAAACATTTCAACTATCGAGATACCGTTGAGAGAAATATACCAGAACTGGAAGAACACCCACGCTGCGAACGTTGCCGAAAATCCAATTCCAGGATTCAAAACGCGGCTTTGAAACACATAATCTGTGCCTGTCTTCGGAAAAGCCGTGTAAACGATACAGTAGGTCAAATACATTGGAACGGCAAGAAGCGCGATGATCAATAGTCCGGAATTAAAGTCAAATCCTGGAAACATATTCGGGTTCCAATTAAGTGACCACATCAGCGTGGTTACGATGGGGGCGGTTAGGAAGTTGAAAATCATCAGCTGGTAGGGGGAAATCTCTCTAACTAAACCGGTAGCTTCTCGAACGAATACGACGCGACTTCCGCTCAATCGTATGTGTCCTCAAAGAGTCTTTTATGGTGCCCGTTGCGTATATAGCACTTCTTGTATTTCTAGGAAAGTTACGTATATAGCACGTCTTGTACTTCTAGGAAAGGAGTCCTCTTGGAACAAGATTACCTCAAAATTGTCGAACACTTCTACGAAAAAAGGGATCTAAGGGTCGTAGGAAAAAGTGTTAGACGAGTCGGTGCCGTGGAAGGAGTATTTGGTAGAGCCAAATACACAACCGACTATTTCTTCGATCGCATGCTTCATGTAAAAGTGTTACGAAGTACTCAATCGCATGCCGCCATAGAACGAGTGGATACACTAGAAGCAGAAAGAGCTAACGGCGTCGCTGCCGTCTTGACCGCGAAAGATATTCCTGGGATTAACGACTGGGGATTCACTTTTGCAGACCAACCATTACTCGCCTCGGACAAAGTGAGATTTTCAGGCGAAGGTATCGCTCTGGTCGCGGCTGAGACACCCGAAGAGGCTGAAGAGGCAAGCAAACTAATTCACGTAGACTACCAACCGCTCCCGGCCGTCTTCGACCCACGAGATGCATTGAAACCGGACAGTCCAAAAGTGCACGAGAAAGGCAATGTGATGTTCCAATGCCAAGTCAGAAAAGGCGATGTGGCAGAAGGATTCCGACGGTCCAGTGTCATCGTCGAGAACCAGTACACGACTCAGAGACAAGAGCATGCGTATCTGGAGCCTGAAGCCGCAATTGGTTTACCCGAACCTGATGGTTCAGTTACGGTAATCGCGGGAATGCAATCCCCATTTCTGGTTCAGATGAACGTAGCTAAGGTCCTCGGAGTCACGCTCGACAAGGTCCGAGTTATCCAAGCCGCCACAGGCGGAGGATTTGGAGGCAAGGACGATGTCCCACCTGAACTCTGCTCACGCGTAGCGCTCATCGCTACCCGAACTAACAGACCAGCAATGTTAACCCACACTCGTGAGGAATCAATGCGATGTCATAACAAACGATATCCATACTTCATTAAGTATAAATCGGGAGCATCAAAAGATGGAACGCTACTCGCCGCTGAAGTCGAATTGATTTCCGACACTGGGGCTTTCGCTTCACACGGACCATACGTGCTCTGGAGATCAGCCGTCCACGCAACTGGACCATATGTTGTTCCAAACGTCAAGGTTGACGCTTTCTCCGTCTACACAAACAACCTCTACAGTGGATCATTTCGCGGATTCGGAAATCCGCAGGTCCAATTCGCTGCTGAATCACAGATCGATGAACTCGCCCATGAACTCAACATGGACCCAGTAGAATTTCGATTGAAGAATGTACTGAAAGATGGATCATATACCGGCACAAACCAACTCCTCGATCACTCTGTAGGGGTTGAAGAATGCCTCCGGGAGACCGCTAGAATTTCTAATTGGAAAGAGAAGCGAAACGACGAAAGGAAAAATGGATTGAAAAAACGGGGGATAGGCGTTGCGCTCATGTATCACGGAAACAGCACGAGTAGAGGAGCACCCGACTACTCAGCTGCCTATCTCATGGTAAACAAAGATGGATCCGTCCGCTATCGAACCGGAATAACCGAAATCGGTACGGGAACTCACACAGGACACATGCAGATAGTTGCGGAGATACTTGGAATTCCAATGGACTACATTCATCTCGAAAGCGTAGACACTTCAGCTGTCCCAGACAGTGGACCAACACATGCTTCACGTGGTCTAGCACGAGGAGGAGCCGCAGCGATGGTCGCGGCCTATAAAGCCCGTGAAGGTCTCAATGCAGTCGCAGCCGAACTTCTAAACAGTAGCCCGGACGATATCGAGATCGTCGATGGTCAAGCCTTCTCAAGGAAAAACCCTGAGAAGAAGATATCCTTCAAAGATCTAGCGCGAGAAGCATACGAACGAGGCATGAACATCTCACATACGGGCTACTTCAGAGCACCAAAAAATGTCTTCGATCAACAAAAAGGCCAAGGACAAGCCTACGCAAATTACACCTTCGCATCTCACGTAGTCGAAGTTGAAGTTGACACAGAAACCGGCGAAGTGAAAGTTTTGAAGGTAACTCCAGCATACGATATCGGATTCGCTATCAACCCACTCCTAATTGAAGGCCAGATACACGGCGGAATTGCACAAGGCCTCGGACTGGCCGTAATGGAGAATTTAGTAATCGAGAACGGAGTAGTCCGCAATCCAAACCTCATGGATTACCTAATGCCGACATCAATGGACATGCCCGAGATTGAAAAGCCAACCCTGATTCAGAAAGCATACAAACTAGGACCGTTCGGCGCAAAAGGAGTAGCGGAGCCACCTCTAATCGCAATGCCATCTGCAATTGCTAACGCAGTATACGATGCGATCGGCGTACGAATCCGAGACCTTCCAATCACACCTGAACGAGTCCTTATGGAGATCAAGGGTGCAAAAAATGTCTAAAATCCAATCTCAAACCCACGTAGCACATGTTACTGTCAGATTATACACTGCCCTAAGAGCAATAGCGGGCGAAGACGAAGTTCAAGTCGAAGCGCTTAACGTACAAGACGCACTTATCACGCTGGCGAAAAAGTATGGACCCGAATTCAAGGACAGCCTTTTCGATTCTCAAAACAACATCGATTTGAGATTCTATCGCATCTTCGTTAACAGAGAAGTGCTAACGTCGGAAACTGGACTCTCAAAACAATTGAAAGACAACGACCTTATCCAAATCTTCCCACCAGTGGTCGGCGGATGATGAGAGAATTCGATTACGATCGTCCAGATAATCTCGACAATGCACTAGAGCTTCTGGCAAGTCTTCGTGATAAGGCAAAAGTCATCGCCGGCGGAACCGACCTACTGCCACTACTCCGTGAAGACATTCTCATCCCAACTCACATAGTTGACATCAGCAGACTAGCAGAACTAAACTTCATACGGAAAGAAGAGAGGCTCATAAGAATTGGCGCAGCAACCAACATGCGTTCAATCGAACAATCTGACATCGTTCGGCAAACCATCCCAATGCTTGCCGATGCAGCCCAACTAGTAGGCGAGATCGGAGTCCGAAACCTCGCAACCCTCGGAGGCAACTTAGCCAACGCTTCCCCTGCAGGAGACAGCGCCCCACCACTTCTGGTCCTCGATGCCAGCGCAACCATAAGAAATCGGAAAACCGAGAGAACTATCCGATTAGCAGATTTCTTTCTACATGTAAAGAAAACCATTTTGCAACCAGACGAACTTTTAACCGAAATCAAAATTCCAATTCCACCCCAACATAGTGGAGGAGCCTTCCTCAGACTGGCGAAACGTGGCGGGAACATCATCTCAATAGTTAGCGCGGCAGCATTCATGTCGATAGACAATGGTCTCTGCAAAACGGTAAGAATCGCCATGGGATCCGTCGCTCCAACGCCAATCCGAATCCCAGTGGCCGAACGTATACTGGAAGGCTCGGCACCATCCGAAACGAAAATACGTGAAGCAGCCGAGAAAGTCAAAGAAACCATCAAACCCATATCGGATGTTCGAGCATCCGCAGAATACAGAAAAGAGACGAGCGTAACACTCGTTAGACGAGCATTAGAGCAAGCTTACATGAAAACGAAGTGAACTAGAACATGAAATTAGTTCAAATCAAATTTGTGCTGAACGAGAAAGAAGAAAACATACTGGTAAAACCAAACACCACCTTACTTGACATGCTACGCAACGAATTCAGACTAACCGGAACAAAGAAAGGTTGTGACCGCGGAGACTGTGGCGCGTGCACCGTACAGATCGATGGGAAAGCGGTAAATTCATGCTTAGTACTGGCCCCGCAGATCGCCGACAAAAAAATCGTGACAATAGAAGGAATAGGCTCACCAGAACATCCACACCCGGTACAGCAAGCATTCTTGGAAAAAGACGCGATCCAATGCGGTTACTGCATCCCCGGAATGATAATGTGCGCCAAGGCGCTGCTGGACGAAAACTCCAATCCAACGAAGCAGGAGATCCAGACCTACATATCCGGAAACCTATGCCGCTGCACCGGCTACCTCCATCAAATGGATGCAATACTGGCTGCTTCCAAAATTAAGTAACCCCTGATCGGACGAGTAGGCAAATCTTGCTACCTGAATCACTTACTATCGGAGTCGTGCAGTTCAAACCTCGATGGGGAGAGGTTGAGAGTAATCTTGCCGCAACATCAGAAATCCTCTCAGCAGCAGCAATGGAAGGGTGCAAAGTTGTCGTTCTGCCTGAAATGTGGCCGACAGGAATGTATGGCGATTTAGATTTTCATAAACTCAAACAAACGGTTCCAGGACCTTTTACAGACTTCCTAACTGATCATGCGAAGAAACATTCATTCTTTGTCATCGCAGGTATCCCTGAACGTGGAGCTGGAAACGAACTGCATAACACATCTGTCATGGTAAGCGACGAAGGTGTTATTCTAGCGAAACATAGGAAGGTGCAAGTGTACACTTTCCTCGGAGAAGAAAAAGTTTGGACGCCAGGTAACAAATTCACCGTTTTTAACACAAAGATCGGAAGAGTAGGCTTGCTTGTTTGTTATGATGGCGATTTTCCAGAATCATGGCGTATAAACGCGCTGATGGGCGCAGATATCGTATTCCACATATCTGCCTATGAAAGTCCATGCGAGAACTGGTGGGAAAAATTCTATCCGGCCGCTGCATTGCAAAACGTTGTCTGGGCGGTACTCTGCAACACCGTAGGTGACACTGTGCTTGACGGCAAACCATTGCACCTATTCGGACGTAGCCGTATTATCGCCCCCGACGGTGAGATAGTTGCTGAAGCTCCATATGTTCCTCAAGGAGCCAAAAGTGATTCGTATCTTCTAGTGACGACAATCCAAGCGAAAAGAAGGCTAGACGAGGCACGTACCAAGTTCGGCAATTTCGTAAAAGACAGAAGACCGGAAGTCTATGGAGCGCTTCTCGAAAAGCCACAATCTTAGCATACGCTCAAAGGCTTATGCGGCATCAGACTGTAATTGTGAATATGAATGATCCCAGATTCCCTTACCCTAGCAATAATTCAGTTCAGAACTAGACCTGGACAAGTTGAAGAAAATCTAGCATCAACGACTCAACTGATTGAGAACGCCAAGAGCAAAGGCGCTGAAGTAGTCATTCTTCCTGAAATGTGGCCAACAGGCTATGGCGACATAGACTATCGTCACCTGAGTGCACCTGTCCCAGGGAGATACACGGACTTCCTAACTCGCAACGCAGTGCGCCATAAAATTCACCTCATCGCGGGATTCCCGGAAATGGCTAACGGAAGTGAACTCTACAATACCTCCGTACTCGTGGACGATGAAGGGAAGATCGTCGCCAAACACAGAAAGATTCACTTGTACACATCGATGGGTGAGGACAAGATCTGGGCACCTGGAGACAGCTACACCGTCGCTGACTCCAAACTTGGAAGAGTTGGACTTCTCACGTGTTATGATGGCGACTTCCCTGAATCCTGGCGTGCGACAACGCTAATGGGAGCTCAAATAATATTCCAAGTAAATGCATACGAATCACCCTGCGAAGATTGGTGGAACAAATTCTACCCGAGCGCGGCTCTTCAAAATGTGGTTTGGGCTGTTCTATGCAACGCAGTCGGTAAAACTGCCGGAAAGAAACCTGCCCATTTCTTCGGTCACAGCCGCATAATCGCACCTGACGGCAAAATCGAAGCTGAAGCACCATACGTGCCGCCTGAAGGTGAAGCTGAAACGTACCTGCTAATCAAAACGATTCAGGCGAAGCGTCGATTCGAAGAAGCTCGCAGCAAATTCGGTAACTTCCTCAAAGACCGACGGCCGAAAGCTTACGGTGTAATTACCAAGGATCTTCGATAAAACCACGAAAGAGCATTTAGAGAGTTCCTTCCCACATTTCATCAAATATCGAAGTGATGTTCGTTTCGGTGATTATCCTAGGGTTCAGACTTGGTAAAGCATAGTTTTGCTGCTGTTCAGTCGCGATGAATGTCGCGACCTCCTTCAGATCTTCTTTAGACATGCCATAGTCTTTCAATGCCAAAGACACATCCAGATCTTCAGCCAATTGTGTGATCACTTTGACTACTTTCTCAGCTCTAGCAGTTGCCCCTGTGACTTTTTCGTCCGACAAGTGCGGCAACAGGGACGCAATTTTTTCGGGAGCTGCGGGAATGTTAAATTTGATTACGTATGGTAGCGCTATGCCGCAGGCTAGACCATGTGGAATCTTGAAACGTGGTCCGATGGTTTCGGAGATACAGTGACCGAGTATTACTCCTGCGGCGGTGCTTATTGCGATGCCCCCGTAGAAGGCGGCCAGGGCCATGGCGGATCGAGATTCAAGATCGTTCCCATGATTATATGCTCGCCTTAGATTTGGAGCTATCAATTCAACTGCTCTAATCGCGAACGTGTCTGAGAAGAAGTCGGCTCCTAGAGACAGATATGCTTCTATCCCCTGAGATAACGCATCGAGACCGCTCCCCGCTGTCTGCCTAGGTGGACATGAGATCATAAGTGAAGGGTCGAGCACCGAAACGTCAGCGACAATTTGCGTGCTATTAATGAAGTTCTTGAATTTTCCTTCTATAACCACGGCGTATGTTGTCGCTTCACTGCCTGTTCCAGCAGTAGTAGGAATCAGGATCTTTGGAAGAGGTTTTGATTCTATTCGGTCCTCCATGTACGCTATGTATTCCTTGATCGGTTTCGAATTGGTCGCCGCTACCGAAGCTATCTTCGCCATGTCCATACAACTTCCGCCGCCCAGCCCTACTGCCAAGTCGAATTTTCTGGCTCTCACGAAATCAGTGACCGCCTCAGCTGTAGCCAAAAGCGGTTCACCACTTATCTGATCAAACACCTCAATCATGTGCCCTTTCTCTCTCGTCGCAGAAATTACTCGATCTGCGATTCCTGAGTTGGCTATATTATTGTCAGTAACGACCAGAACCTGACTTCTTGGTTTCGCCAATCTTACGATTTCATCGGGCACCTTCGTGCAAGCATTAGCACCGAATATGACTTTCCGCGGGAAACAATAAGTAAACTCGACCAAGGCTCAACCAACGAAAAAGGAAGATTCCACAGGATTTATTTCCTTTCATCAATGCCTGAATGCGCCGATTTTAATATCAAAATCGCAAATTACATTGTCCTTAGCGTGAATCGCGATGGGATCATTGAGGGCAGATTTAGTTGTTAAGAATGCAAGAATTTGGACTAAGAGCGGTCTAATTGATGGTGGCTTAGCAGTTCAAGATGGAAAGATTGCCGCTATCGCTCATGATTCTCTGCTTCCCGATGCCGCAGAAGTCATAGATGCAAACCGCGATCTGATTATTCCGGGTCTGGTCGATGAGCATGTCCACCTTGGTGATCCGTACGAGGGTCCTGGGAAGGAAGTCGCGACGTTACGAGAAGACTTCGCCTATGGCACCAGAGCGGCGGCAGCAGGTGGAATTACCACAATAATCGAAATGCCAGACACAGTTCCACTAGTAATAAGCCTGGAAGTTGCTAAAGCTAAACTGGAAATAGTTAAGCAGAAGGCCTACGTTGACTTCGGATTACACGGCGGCTTCACCGGCTCATCAGACTATCGGCACGAAATCAAACGCCTCTACGACTTCGGAATAACTGGCGTCAAAACATTCACCTGCTATTCAATCCCTGAATGGCCGCCATGCTACGATGGCGATCTCTATGAGGCATTAAAAATTGTTCACGATGTTGGTGCGGTCGCCCTACTGCATGCAGAAAACGATTTCATACTCTCGACAAACCGGAAGCGTCTCCAAGATGAAGGGAGGGTCGACATCAGAGCCCACCTCGAATGGCGACCTGCAATTGCCGAGATTGAAGCAGATCACAGAATGGTCTTTTTCCTAAAACAGACGCGAGCAAGAGGGCTCATAGTCCACACGAGCGTACCCGAAGGAATTATGGAGGTGAAGGCCGCAAAAGACGAAGGCTACGAAACCTATGTTGAAACCTGCCCGCACTTTCTGTTCCTGAGCGAGGATGACGTAATCAGAATGGGACCCTGGGCAAAATGGGCCCCACCACCAAGAGACAAGGCGAGAGTGGCTAAAATGTGGGAACTCCTCAACCTAGGCTACATCGACACATTAGGATCTGATCACGGACCATACACGAAGGACGAGAAACTCGCGGGAGTCAACAATATCTGGAACGCATTCAACGGGGCATCAAGCATCGAAGCTACACTGCCATTAATGTTGGATGCCGTAAATAGCGGCAAAACCACATTGGATAGGTTCATCCAAGTGGCCTGCGAAAACCCAGCAAAACTATTCGGATTATATCCACGTAAAGGAGCACTTCAAGTCGGCTCCGACGCCGATTTCCTCATCATCGATACAAAAGCAGATCACAAGATCTCAAATGATAACAGCAAATCGAAGTGTGGCTGGATACTCTACGACGGCATGAAGACCAAAGGCGAATTGAAAATGACATTCCTCCGCGGCAAAATGATAATGCAAAACGGAGAGATCATAGGAAAACAAGGATACGGTACCTTCGTAACCCGACAGGAACTGACACCGAACATCCGAGGCTCATAATTGCGCATCAAAATCATCAACCCCAACACGAGCGAACTGATGACCAAGGCAATAGATACAGCAGCACGACAATACAAACGCCACGACACCGAAATTACAACCGTATCACTGAAGTCCGGACCACCCGTCATCGACTCCTACTACGATGAAGCTCTAGCCTCTGCAGGCGTCTTGGAAGAGATCAAAAAAGGATCGCTTGAAAATTTTGATGGATTCATAATCGCCTGCTTCAGCGACCCCGCGCTACAAGCGAGCAGAGAAATATCGAGTGCCCCAGTCGTTGGAATAGGCGAAGCTTCAATGCTGCTTGCCTGCACGATCGCGTACAAGTTCGCCATACTCTCAATGCCCAAAAGCGCCACAGCAAGCATGCGCGCACTTCTAACTACCTACGGCCTGGAATCGAGATGTGCATCAATCCGAATGGTAGACGTATCTGTAAGCAAACTTGAAACCGGACTAGCAAAAATCAAAAAGTTGCTCCTTCAAGAAGCTCGAAAAGCAATAGATGAAGGCGCAGAAACTATCCTTCTAGGATGCGCCGGACTAAGTGGACTAGACAAGGAATTCGAAAAAGAATTAGGAATTCCAACGATTGACGGTGTAGTCGCCGCAGTGAAACTACTCGAATCTCTCCACGATTATGGAATTAAGACAAGCAAGATACTGACCTATCGCACACCTGAAAGACTTCAAAATTCCTCGAATCTCGAACGATGAAGTTCATCTACACATGCAGGTTCGACAAACATGACGGCTGCACGAATATCCCCTTCACGCCTCCACGAAACTATAGCTGAACTGTCAAAAATTGGACGACAATCAAACGGAGGAATAACTCGTCTCACGTTTTCTAACGCCGACATAGAGGCTAGAAAATATGTTTCCGACCTAATCCGAAAAGCAGGGATGTCCGTTAACATTGACAAGTTCGGTAATACCATAGGCAGAAGTTTGAATGCCCCATCTGATGCTCCAACAATAGCCTGCGGTTCCCATATCGACACCGTTCCGAACGGCGGTGCCCTTGATGGAGCTTATGGGGTTCTTGGAGCGATCGAAGCAATTCGCAGCATTCATGAAAACTACACACCAACCAAAGCTCTGCAGATCATCGTATTCACGGAAGAAGAAGGCGGAAGATTTGGAGCCTTCATCGGAAGCAGAGGATACGCTGGACTACTTAATACATCAAACGTCTACGCGATGAGAGATAAGGAACACGTCACCTTTCAAGACGCAATGCACAATGCCCACCTGAAACCTAGCATGCAATTTTCTAGACAACAATTCAACATTAGGGCATACGTTGAATTGCACATCGAACAAGGGCCCATACTCGAACATGAGCATAAATCGATCGGCATTGTTCAATCCATAGTCGGACTTGGAGACCTTGAAATCGAAATCGAAGGAAAGGCCGGACACGCCGGAACTACACCAATGCAACTCAGACGCGATGCGCTTGTTGGAGCAGCTAGAATTATTCTAGGCGTTAATCGTATCGCCCTTAAAACCGGAATACCTGCAGTTGCCACAGTTGGGTCGGTAACCGCTTATCCTGGAGCGCCGAACGTTATCCCTGGACGTGTAATAATCAACGTAGACTACCGAGACACATCACTTCCTAGAATGAGACGACTCGAAACAAAGATCAATTCGATCTCAAAACAAGTTGCAAACGAGAGTAACCTGAAAATTGCAATCCGCCGAAGGAGCCTCACGAAACCCGCAAAAATGTCGGCCAAGATCGTCAGTATGATCGAAACTTCATCGCGCTCCCTTGGCTTATCATTCAAACACATGCAAAGCGGAGCAGGCCACGACTGCCAAAACATGGCGCGCATCACCAGAACCGGAATGATCTTTGTGCCAAGTCGCAACGGGTTAAGCCATTCTCCAAATGAATACACCAAACCAAAACAACTTGAGAACGGCGCAAACGTGCTCCTTGAAACTCTACTCAGATTAACCAACGAATGATAGAATTTGATGAAGACCGACTTCGGAATACTCACCCCACAAATGTCGCTTACCTATGAGCAGATACGCAACATATGGATGGAAGCTGAAACATGCGGATTCGATTCGGCATCACTGGTAGATGACTTCTTCCCGTACGACTACCCAGACAGGCCGATTACTGACGCCTTCCTTGAATGTTGGGTTACGCTCTCAGCCCTAGCCAGAGACACAAAAACAATCCGTTTAGGATCACTCATTTCATGTAACTCTTTCCGATCTCCTGCTCTCCTCGCCAAAATGGCTGCCACGCTTGATGTAATCTCAAACGGACGACTTAACTTTGGAATCGGAGCCGGATCGCTAAGGCTCGAGCATGAACCCTACGGTTTTCAGTTCCCCAAATTTTCCATAAGAACTGAGATGTTAGCAGAAGCTATCCAGCTAATCAAACTAATGTGGACGGAAGAGAAAGCGACATTCGAAGGCAAATATTACCAGCTCAGGGAAGCTGTCAATACTCCGAAACCAATCCAGCAGCCTAATCCCCCCATCTGGGTTGGCGCAGAACAAGAGAAAATGATTCGATTCGCGGCAAGATATGCAGACGTTTGGAACTTCACCGCCGACCTAAACCCACATGCCCTAGCCGACTACGAAGAACGAATCCGCATCTTCGAGAACGAATGCGACCTGATCGGACGCAACCCACGATCAATCAGAAAATCCTGGCTCGGAGTAGCTCTACTCGACCAAAGCAAAGAGAGTATCCATACAAAAATTGTCAAGCTGAAAACTAAAAGCGCCACCCGAGGTATCACCGAGGGAATCATTGGAACAGCCGAAGAATGTACCCAAAGGATCGGAGAATTCCTTGATCTCGGCATCTCCGAATTCATCATAGTTATGCCCGAAATTCTACACACAAAATGCTTGCAGGAGTTCCATGATAAGGTCATTGCCAAAATCTAGAGACGAGATCGGGAGCTTCTCGATCAGTCACACTAATGGTCGTGTTGAAACTTCTTTCTTCTCCTCTCTATCATGCGCTTTCGCACCTGAGAAAAGTAATCGTTGCGTTCACGAATTTTAGCTTCAAAGTAATTCACTGCTTCTTGACAAGCAGTTGAGTCGAACTTGGCGTGGTCTGCCAGGAACGGAATGAGTGCTCTGTACACTCGAATTCTCAGTTTCGTTTCCGTAGCTTCATCATTACTCGTCTCAATCATCAATTCATCAAGCCTACGTTTCAAATCAGGGAGCTCGGTCTTCATCGCTGAAACTGTGGGTTCAGTTTTCAGGAAAGTGAAGATGAAATCACCCACGAAAGCACCAATTTGCATAGCATGGAATGTTGTAACGTATGACCGGATTGGCTTCTGATACAATAATCCTTCAGGATGAAGTGAAAATCCAGCAATCGAGGTGGCCTTTACAAAACTGGCAACCACACGCATGTCCTTACTGTTGAACGTAGAAACTAGACACCTTTCAGGTTTCAGGACTCGATAGCATTCTGAAAATACATTTACGAGGATTTTCTCGTACTCGTCAAGTGTTTTCCCTTGCGTCCGATTAATTACCGCCTCATCTCGTTTTTCGGCTGTTGCTCCTTCATTGAGCCAAACCCACCAGAAATCTGACAGCTCGCCATAATTCACGTTCCCACCATAAGGGGGATCAGTGATTATGACGTCCACAGAATCGGCCGGCAGTGGAAGCCTTGCTGAGCTCTTATTCAGCAGGAGGCAAGTTGCGGCTCTGGAACTAATGTCGCTGAACGTATGTGCAAATCTACAGTAGTCGCCAATGTGTTCAGAACTATACTGCTTTCCTCTCATGAGCGCCTTTGCGCGTCGCTGAAAGGTATTCCACACATTCATCTCCAGACTCTTCGGATAAACCCAATACGCATGCATCGCCCAGCCCTCAACAATTCTACCCCTCAAGTGTGAGAGTCGACTAGTCCATTTCAGTGAGCTGCTGAAAGCGAATTTCAAGAATTCTCTTTCATCGGTCTCTGGTAATCGGTTTATCGTGTCAAATAGAATCGCAAGGGCAATCAGATTTCGTCTCGTAAATAATTCATGAAAGAAATGATATCCTTGTTTGATAAGTGAATTTGATTTGTCGCCGGTCGGGATACTGGTTTCTGGATACCACAGTTTCTTCTGTTGGATCAGTCTTGAGAAGTTGTGATTAATTTTCTCGACAAGTTCGCGATCTGCTTTCGACGCCGCCTTCTCTGCGGTGTCGTTGCATTTGTCGCAGTCGTACTTTAGTCGTATCGGTCGTTGCTTGTTTTCATCCCATTCAATCCAATCTGCAGTAGCCAATTTGTTGCATTTCTCACATCGTGTTCCGTAGAGTGAACGGATTTCGTCTTTCAATTTGGATTTGATGTGCAAAAAAATCTCTTCGAACGAGGATAAATCCAGGGGGCGTGCTTCCATCGAGGCTATGTATGTGGCCAGAGGGTTGACGTCTACTCCAATTACTCGCCTCCTTAGTTTGAGTGATTCTACAACAGTTACGCCACCGCCGGCGAAAGGATCAAGCACAATGTCGCCTGGTGAGGAGTAGTGTGAGATGAGTTGATTAAAGACGTTCCATGGTCGTCGAGCGAAATATTTGTGCATAGTATAGACTGGAGTGTGAACTTTCGCCTCTACAGTCTCACTGAATGCCGGAATCAAATCTGAAGTCATCAGATTGTTGTTTCGTGCATCTTAGTTTTTGTCCTATGACTAGCTATCCGCGTTGTCAGTCGCTAAATCAGACGCCGAACAATAGCTTGCTGGGTGAAAGAATAACGAAACTGACAACCGCTATCCGGTATGCTGGCTTATCTCCGCGAAGTCTGGAAACAAGGTGGCCTCCTTCGCATAATCGACCAATCCCTGGTCGACCGGATAACCCTCGCATGAACCCGACTCTTTAGGAGGTGGAGAATGCATGTGTGGTGGACGACAATTCTACACGAAAGAAGAAAAACTCGAATGGCTTGAAGGTTACAAAGAACAACTAGAGAAAGAATTACAAGGTGTCACTGAACGACTAGCGGAACTCAAAAAGTAGGTCCCGCATAACCTTCAACCGTCCTCTTTTTTTATCACCCTTCTAGTTTGGTGCGATGAGATTATGAAACTCAAATCCACCATCAACGTTCTGATTTATCTCTCAGTGATTTTCGGCCTTATCCTTCTAGTTCAGTTGTATAATCTAGTTCCAGGCTGGTTATTCTACTCAGTACTAACAGGATGGGTCGTTTATCTTATCGTAGCCATAATCGCTGCTACCGGGCGTAAGGAAGCATATCCACTCGCTCTCATTCTGGCGATACTGACGCTGTTCGTCTCGCTTCCGCAACCTGAACACTATGCGTATGTAGAGGCTGGCTTGAGTCTCGCCACCATCACTTTCCTTGCAGGGTCAACCCTGCAGATTGCGTTAATCATTCTTGATGGAATTTATCTTACTAAGTATAGAGGTAGAGCCTAGGAAATGCATTCGAGTTGCACGGAGACAATATTCGATTGATTAGCTTGGCGATTTCATCTCATCTTTGATAAGGCTGGGCGTGTAACGGATCGAGCGATTGAAGATCAATTGCGCTCCCTCGGCCGCCGAAGTCGTTCGTGCATCGGAACAATTCAATTCTCATGGATACGGTGATTATTCTCCCGAAACCACTGCGGATTCCACGCAGTAATCGTATCCAATCATTGGTTGTTCCGAAACGATATTTCTGTATATACGCCGTAGCCGCAAAGTAAATGAATCGTGCCTTGAAGTTACATCAGAGTCTCGGTGACTGAAGAGATTGTATGTTTACTTGTTCGATGAAGGCAGCTCAAATCTTAGAGATCTCCTTGGAGGAAAAGGTGCCGATTTAGCTGAAATGACCCGTCTCGATCTTCCAATTCCTCCAGGCATGACAGTCACAACGGAAGTCTGCAATTACTACAATTCCCACAACAACAAGTTCCCAGAAGGAATGGAACAGGAAGTCCTGTCAAAACTAAAAACTCTTGAATCTAGAACAGGACGGATTCTCGGGGACCCCAAGAATCCTCTTCTATTATCAATTCGTTCTGGGGCGCCCATATCAATGCCCGGAATGATGGACACGGTTCTAAATCTAGGACTGAACGATCAGACAGTGAAAGGGCTTATTGCTCTAACGAGCAATGACAGATTCGCTTATGATTGTTTCAGACGATTTGTTCAGATGTTCGGGAACGTTGTCCTCGGTGTGTCAGGGGATAAATTCGAATCGATTATACAACGCCATAAGGACGAGCTGAAAGTAAAATTAGATGTTGACCTTGACACCAAAACACTGATCGCTATCGTACAGGAGTTCAAACAACTCATAAAGCAGGAGAAACAGCAACCGTTTCCCGACGATCCATTCGCTCAGCTATGGATGGCGATCGCCGCAGTTTTCAGATCCTGGAATGGCAAGAGAGCCAGGATTTACCGTCAGGCTAACGAGATACCTGATACACTCGGCACAGCGGTTAACATTCAATCAATGGTATTCGGGAACATCGGTTCAGAGTCCGGAACCGGCGTATGTTTTACGAGGAATCCGTCAACCGGTGAACCGGTCCTATACGGCGAGTTTCTAATGAATGCACAGGGTGAAGATGTCGTCGCAGGCACCAGAACACCTCAACCAATTTCACAGCTAGCGAAGGAGTTGCCACATGATTACAGACGCCTCGTAGGACTTTGCGCGCTTCTAGAGCATCATTTCAAAGACATGCAAGATGTCGAATTCACTGTAGAAAACGGCACGCTTTACATTCTTCAAACTCGCTCCGGAAAGCGCACGGCACAAGCCGCGATCAGAATTGCAGTGGACATGGTGCGGGAAGGCCTAATCAATAAGAACCAGTCACTCCTCCGAATACAGCCAACTCAGATTGAACAACTCCTTCATCGACAAATAGACCCAAACTACAAACAAAAACCCTTAGCGACCGGCCTGCCTGCGTCACCTGGAGCTTCGACGGGTAAAGTGATTTTCGACACTGACGAAGCTCATCGACTCGGCAGCAGCGGAGTGGATGTTATCTTAGTCCGAGAAGAGACCACCCCTGAAGACATCCACGGCATGATTGCTGCTAGAGGCGTCCTCACTAGCAGAGGAGGCATGACATCACACGCCGCGGTCGTCGCTAGAGGTATGGGCAAACCAGCTGTTGTTGGATGCGACGAAATTACCATTGATGCAACTAACGAACTGCTAGTTAGCAGGAACATAACTGTAAGAAAGAACGAAATTATCACAATCGACGGCACAACGGGAAATGTGCTGCTGGGGGAGGTCCCTACTGTCGAACCCGATCTAAGCGATGATGCCCGACTACTATTGAGTTGGGCCGACAGCGTTCGCCGTCTCAAGGTTAGAAGCAACGCAGACACTCCAGAAGGCGCAGCTATGGCTAGGACGCTTGGAGCGGAAGGCATCGGACTCTGCAGAACTGAGAGAATGTTCAACGCAGAAGACCGTCTCCCGATCGTACAGGAGATGATCCTCTCCGCAAATGATGCCGAACGCTTTCGAGCCCTCGAAAAGTTGAGACCCTTACAAAAAGGCGATTTCCTGCAAATCTTCCGCAAGATGCACGGACTACCCGTAACAATCAGACTACTGGATCTACCTCTACATGAGTTTCTTCCGAAATACGACGACCTAGCAAACAAAATATCTGCGCTCAAAGCGAACGGAGAACACACCAAATCGCTCAATGCGGAAGAACGAATGCTCAGGAAAGTCATGACGTTAACGGAACATAACCCCATGCTGGGCCACAGAGGTTGCAGGCTTGCCATCAGTCATCCAGAAATTTACGAAATGCAAGCAAAAGCGATCATAGAAGCAGCCATAGAACTGGAAAAGGAAGGACTCAAGGTACATCCTGAAATTATGCTACCGCTCGTCGGAATCGTTAACGAAGTCAAGTTCTTAAGGAATAAAATTGCGGCCGTTGCCGACAGTGTGATGGCGAGTGAAGGATTGAAGATCAGCTATGATGTCGGCACAATGATCGAAGTACCCAGAGCCGCGCTAACGGCAGGCGAGATCGCGCCATATGCCGATTTCTTCTCATTCGGAACAAACGATCTGACCCAAGCAACGTTCGCATTTAGCCGAGACGACGCCGAAGCAAAATTCATGAAAGACTATTTCGACAACAAGATCTTGACTGCTAACCCTTTCGAGGTTCTCGATAGAAACGGAGTCGGACGACTGATGCGCATAGCCGTTGAAGAAGGTAGGGGAGCTAACCGCAAACTGAAAATTGGAATCTGCGGAGAACACGGAGGAGAACCAAGCTCAGTAGAATTCAGTCATCAACTCGGATTAGACTACGTGAGTTGTTCTCCGTATAGAGTCCCGGTCGCAAGGCTTGTAGC
>DASQZS010000221.1:0-4886 GCA_035638535.1 Candidatus Acidiferrum sp. | reverse complement strand
GATTCTGGCAGCTGAAGACGCGGCCTTAACGGCCGCAGTTGCAAAGCTAGGCCGGAATGACCTGTGTCCCTGCGGTAGTGGACGCAAGGTCAAAAAATGCCACGGCAACCCAGTAGGATTAAGTGGAGAAAAGAGATCGCTGACTAGCACTGTCAGTTAAACTGAAAGATTTCATGATTACGTGAAGGTTTGAAACACTACCTGATCATACCACCAAAGCCGTTCGAAGAAAGTACGCGCCATATCGAACTGCGACTTTTGGTGTGAGGATGGCAGCGTTCTTTGCAATATGTTGCCGATGCTACTGTTCCCATCGATAGCGTCGAACAAACTCTTTTCTGTTGAGTCGATTGGCATGAACAGATCCCTGTAGGTATGATTTTGGTTGATGAGAACGGCCGCAGCCCCATGAGGTAGTCGCTCTTGGATACAGATAGTGTCTGAGATTCGAATCGGTACATAGGTAAGCCAGGCGTCACCGGCAAAACTAACCAGTTGTCGATCTGGGCTATCGTTTCGGTAAAGGATCACGCTGTGCGTCACCATCGTGCCCCGAAAAAGCTCAACAGCCGCATACTGCTCTACTAAGGGAAGCTTTGCGATCCGGGAAGCTTGCGGGATACTTGCTATGACACCGCACTGAGTCGTGTAGGGTGCTTGTCTAACCCACCGACCGAACGTCAGTCCCCCGTTTTTAATGAAATCAAATAATTCCGGAACTGAATACGCGCGGTCATGCGGGTGCAGAAGAGCATCAGCAATCCCCGCCTCTTCCCGGAAGTCAGGGGCGTCGCGCAGCAGGTTTTCCAGCGGATGTCCGGGTGGCAGTGCCCGGAGCGCAGCAACGAGATCTCGGATCTCTTCATCGGTGGCCTTGATTCCTATCCGTCTGCAGAACTCTTGCAGCAAATAAATCCCTGCCCGCCCATACGGAGCATACACCATGAGATGCATCGCCCCAGTCGGTTTGAGGACCTCGCGCAGAGCTCTAAGCCCAAGATTTGGGTCTTCAAGATGGTGGAGAACTCCGGTGCACACAATCTGATCGAAGCTGGTCCCAAGATCCTTCACTTGCTCGATGGGAAGCTGGTGGACCTGGAGATTGTTCAAATCATATTTTCGCTTGAGTTCCTCAGTGCACTGCACACTTGTTGCGCTGAAGTCGATGCCGACAACCTGAGCTACAGGCCAGCGTAAGGCATGTTTTGCTGCCTGAGATGTCCCGCAGCCGGCGATGAGGATGGAGTAGTCTTCCCTGTAAGCGTTGGAAGGCCAGAACAAATGGTAATCCGCGCGACGTCTTTGTCGGTCCTGCCAGAGCTGTCGATATTTGTCAAGGCTATTGATCGGCCGAGGATAAGGGTAACGTTCGTAGAACTCTCGGACTCTATCTGCCACATCAAGTGACCTTTGTTCTTCTCGGCGGCTCATAGCAAAGTAGCACCTCACGTATTAGATGTGGGTCATCCTATGCATTATGGATCGAGCGATCAAAGCTACTAAAATGCAAATTGCAATCGCGACCCAGTAGTTGTCTTCGATAAGAATGTGGAGCGAGGTTAGCGCACTTGAAAACTCGAAAGCAATGAAGAACACGAGTCCATTAAGCGCCCATTCAATATATTTCTCCGCTCTGTCTGCGAGTGCCTGCGCGTGTTCCGGACTATCCTCTGTTGCGATTTGAGCATCTGCCAGAATTCTGAGAGTGATGATGACCAGAATCACAAAGAAAGTGTAACCTAACACCAACAGATCTAGAGGAACAAAAGTCAGCAACCCCTGAGAGCTTACATAATATGGCAATAGTTCGTTTGTAGGTATTTTCGCTCTCAAATCCAAAATTCTAGTCACGGAGATGCTAGCTAATGCTAGGAATGCGCTTAGGATGAAGCTCGCCAGAAAGATCAGAGACGAGATTCCTCGCGTGCCTCTCCGCGAGAATTGCCCAGTGGTTGTGGGTTTAGCCATTCGGAAGCAGCACTCTTAGAACAGATTAGATCCGTGGCTTACAATAAAGATTGGTGAAAGGCGAACAAATCGGAACGGAATTAGTGGGGGCGTCTGGTCGGCATCTTTTCGAGATGTTCCTTAATGTGTGTGGGGTCGCCGAGTATTAGGAGTGTGTCTCCTTCCCGTAGCGTGAAGGTACCGTCGAAGACGGTGGCATCAATCTTTCCATCGCGAACGGCCCCGATTATCTTCACCGTTTCAGCGACGTCATGTAATTTCTTGCCTATGATTGGGGATGGTGCGTGGACTGTGAATTCGGTGATGCGTTGGGTTTTCATGTTCTGTGTGAAGACCACGCCGACCAGGTTCTTGTTGTCAGCAGAAAATGCGAGCAGCTCACCGGCCGCGGCGGTGGTTGGAACGACGATGTTTGCTCCCGCGTCTTTCATCACTTCAGTCAGTGATGGGTCGTGGACTACTGTATGTATTTTGATGTCGGGTCGGAGTTTTCGTGTGGTTAAGATGAATCGCATGTTGTCGGAGTCATTAACGTCTGCTGCTATGACGAGGGATGCTTTCTCGATTCCAGCTGACTCCAGAGCGCCCATTATGTTCGTTTCATCTTCGAGAACAACGAACAAATCCTTCTTCAGCAACCCATTGTAAACATCAGGAATCCTTGTGATTATGACGTAGTCGTAACCGATCTCTCCAAGTTTTTCAGTGATGAACCTACCCATGTGACTATATCCGTAAACGATGACATGGCTCTTCAGTCTCTTCACTAGTCGGTTCTGCGCTGCTGCTTTGCCACGTTCGCTTACCGCCATACCCACCGTACTCTGGACTAGTGATGCTCCTGAACCAACCGAGACGATCATTAGCACTATGATTAATATGACTTCGTTTCGGTTCATCGCGTAAACGTTGCCGTTGTTCGGCGTGAAGAGTCCGATAGTAGTGACAGTTGAAACCGACGCGAAGAGAGCTAGGAGACCTGGGAGCCCCTCATAGCGGACAAAGATCCATGTTCCAAAAATGAACATGGAAAGCAGAATCAGTAGCTGCCTATAGCCAGCCTGAACGAAACTTAACGGACCGTACAACATTCTATAGAGTAAGAAACTCAGTTTCCTACTTTCACGCTTACCTTTAGCCTTAACCGACGATCGCAGCACGGCCTCACGCTCACCCCTGGCTTACTGGGATGTACTGGGATCGTACAGTGAATATGAGTCTTCGTGGCGAAAGATTCGAGGCAGGTTTCCTTCTCAATACAACGTTTGTGTTTTGTTAGAAACTAACAAATAGCTGACAAACAACTTGGTAGTCATCTGTTTTCATTGAGGTAGAAGATCGTGGCAGGCGATAAGTTTCAGATTCCGGAAGACCCGAAGGCGAGGGCTTGGCTTATTGAACAGGCTGTGAAGCGTAGATGTAGAAGTCTTCAGGTGAAAGCTCAGGAGCAACATATTGAGATCACTGGTCATGCGGGAAGGTTGGAGAAAGATGAGAAGGACGCGTTGCGAAGTTTAGGAATATCGCACTCGACCTATGGAACGAAGTTGTATACGAACGACTACGAGGGCGTAATCAAGTCCTTAATCAAACGAGGATTCATAAACTCAAACCGATAAGCATCAGTTTGATTCCGAGCAGGCCCTGTTTTGCTTCTGACGCTGTACAGTCAACAGGGTAAGTAAAATTCCCAGGAAGATTGTCGTGCCTAGAAGGTTCATTGTAATTCTACCGAGAGAGATCATTGCTAGAAACAGGAATGCAATAATCACGAGCAGCAACGTAGTATACGCGTTAATCCTCAATCGTACCTTCAGAATCATCAATAGGCCAATCACGGATAATACAAGCAAGAGCTCAAAAGCCGTAATCAAACCCATGATTCAAACGCCGTAGCTATACGACCGGTATTCATCTCGCTTCTGGTGGCGGCAAATTTGAACTAATTAGTTACTGGTAACTTTGGGGGGGATATTCACGCTCTAAAATTGCGTTGCCTAATTTCCAAAAATGCATCGTGTACGGTAGATTGATGAGCACGCGAAAAAAGCAAACGAGTGTGAGAAAACATGAAAGGATACGCGACACAGATTGAGAAGGAGACGAGGAAGAACGCAGATTTTCGGCGTGTACTATATACTGGGAAGCATAGTCAGCTCGTGCTCATGAGTCTCAAACCATTAGAAGAGATAGGCGCAGAGAGGCACGAGGATCGCGATCAATTCTTTCGATTTGAACGCGGATTAGGAAAGGTAGTCATCGACGGCATAGAACACCGCGTAAAAGACGGAGACGCAATTATCGTCCCAGCGGGTGCTAGACATAACGTTATCAACACCTCTAAGCGAGTCACGCTGAGACTCTACACAATTTATTCTCCGCCCGAACACAAGGATGGTGTGATCCGCCGCACGAAACAAGAAGCGATGGCAAGCGAAGAGCACTTCGACGGGCAAAGCACGGAGTAGCAACTTAAGAAAAATCAGAAAAAGCGTAAAGAGTAACGATGGACAGTAGGGTTCGCGAGTTTTGATAGCAGTCATCATCGCAAGTGCGATCGAGATAATTCTGGCTGGCGTAAGCGTCTTCGGTAGCAATGCGTCGAGTCTTGGATTGATGGGAAGGCGGAGAAGACGAAGACGGACCGCGGAATCTAAGAAGAAAGTGAAGTAGTTGTCGCCTGCCACAAGCAAGGAGACTGATACTGAAGCCGACCCTACTGATGAGGAAGACGAAATTAGAGATAAGACTAGAGGAGAAATCGAAGTTCTTATTCTAGTTGCAGGCTTGATACTGACGCCGTTATTCTATTTTTGGCAGACTGGCGTCACAGCCATTCAGTCGATAGCTGCACCTATATGGCAAAATTACTTGCAAACCCAACTCGGCCATCCTCCTCCTTTCAGCGTTAACGAGAT
>DASQZS010000220.1:0-3173 GCA_035638535.1 Candidatus Acidiferrum sp. | reverse complement strand
CGGGAGCGAATGAAAACCAGTGGCCGCCATATGATATTTTGACTGAAGATCAGAAAAAACGATACAGATACCTACGAGATAATTCGCATTGGGGGGACGCTTTCATTTACAATGAAATGGCAAAAATTGCTCGGACACTTGAAGGAGCAAAGCCGAAGTGATCTATCGTTTGAGTGAACTTTAGGTTCCTATTCCAATCAGTAATGTGTCGTTTTCTGAGCTGATGCCTATACGTCTGACCAGACATCGGTAGACCTCAAACCATTTCCCGTTTTTGGTTCTGGACGATTTCACAGCGGCGAGTAGTTGTGCTTGAGTTAATTCTTCGATGCGCCGGTACGCGGTTGACAAGGGTATTTCGTATCTTTTGCTTAGCTCTAGGACGCTTCGTGGTTTTCGTGTAGTTCCACTCATAATTCTTCTTGAGTAGGGATCGGCTAATGCAGTCAATATTCGCTGCTTAGAGATTTCGTCAGTAACTGTGAGCGGATACGGTCTCCGATTACGAAACTCGGGCACGCATCCTGTATCACGCACAGGACGTAATTCAGGTACAGGCTTCGAATATCGGTATGCCCTAACTTGTTAGGTCATTTCCTAATATGATAATCAATGAAGATGAGAATGAGTTCGTTTGCCTAGCACGGAAGGGTGGCCTTTGAAGTGTTGCTGCAATACCAATTTCTGTCCCCTTCTCAGAATCTCCGTTAAGGTCGCGGGCGAGACGCCGAGGATTTTAGCTAATTGGCGAAGTGTAATCTTCTTCGGGAACTCAAAGTAACCTTTCTCAAGCGCGATTTGCAAAAGGTTTTCCTGTCTTGCCGTTAGCTCCTTCTCATCTTCCAGCTTTGAAATCTGGACTACTTCAGCAATAACGTTCTCTTGCTCCAATTCATGCATGAGTGACTTTACCATCGTATCGCTGCCAAGAAGTGTCCACTCTAGTTTTCCGTCAGGTTTACTCAAGGCAGAGACTAAGAAGCAATTAGCGCACGCAAAGGTTCGACAAGCCGTACAGTTATGAGTTTTGAGTGACCCAACAATTCTTCCGCGCTCACTCTTTACAATATCCACGCCATACACGTAATCATCCTTTCGAAGATGCGATACAATTTTCTTTGAATATTCGGGAGCGCTCGTTATCTCAAAGAGTTCTTGGACTCCTTTGCCGTCCGAGAGGCTTCTGCAGTCCAATACGCGGATGATTGCAGGGAAGTCATCGGTCAAATGTTTTATCCAGCTATGTGGCGGGGTTATGCGAACAACCGCTTCTAACATTACGACTCGTAGGAAGTGTATCGCAAGCAAACGTATAGGATTTCTTGAATCTCTCCAACGGTCACTTTCGAATCATGACCAACTGACTCGGTGGGTATTCGCTCAATCTCCGTTTTTCTACTCGGCAGAATTCAACGCCATTTTCGTCGGTGTCAATAATAAGAGAATTGGGATTCGCTTAATTCTTTAAGTGCAATCCTCGGGCTCTGATTCTGTTCGAGCACTGCTAATGCTCCCGCACTAGGTGACTGCTATCGGTACAATCTTTACGTCCTGCGTAACCACATTATAGGATGTTGGCTGATTGAGGTTGGGTGCGGTTATCTGGCCAAACACGTAAAGAGTCCATGTTCCAGTCTGATTGGGCGCAGTTAACGTAAAAGATGTGGTGAAGAAACCTGAACAGGATGACCCGCCATCGGTGCACGAGTTAGTTGTATTAGCAAAGCAGACCGAAGTCGGTTGTCCCGCTGGATTGGAGCAGGAACCAGTAATGGCTGTCGCAGGAAATGGATTGGCACCCTGTGGACCATCCGCGATTTCAATAAACAAGCTCTGATTGGAATTCGAGTTGTACTGTAAGTCGCGTTTATACTTACGGTCAGAGTTTGTCCTAAACCAACACTGCTCGGAACATTCACACTCGTAATCCGAGCAAATGCTTGACCTGCAGATTGCGCTGAGACGTGTCCCGTTAGGAACGTCGCTAACACGAATACAACTAAAACGAAGGATGGTAGAGCAGTAGAGCGTCGCATAATCGTCAATTTCCTAGCTGTCGTTTGCAGTTAAAACACTTGCCGAAGCAGCAGGGATAGAAGTGTGATAGCTTAGTTTCTAATGGATCCCTTTACAGGAGATCAATCGATTCCAATTCTTAATACAATTACGTTCGTAAACTAACGCGATCGATTATTCCATCCGAACGTAATCGTCCTTTCTTTCCGTAAAGTAGGGGACGACTTTGCTTCCGATAGTTCTTATTCTATCCGGAAATGAATGAGTTGTAAAATCGATATGTGTGGCTCCAGCCTGCCAGTATTTGTCGATGAGTTCAATGAGTTCGTCAGGTGAGGAGATGAAAAATTTGTTGGCTAGGATTTTCCTGTCGCTAACTTCCGCAGACATTTCTTGTATTTTCCTTGGATCTCTCTGTTCAAAAGCTCCTTCCGCGAGGATTCCTGCTTCTCCGGATCTCCTGGCTTCCTTCACGCCTTGAAGTTTATCTCCGAAGAAAATATCAAGAAGAACCATCTTCTCCATTTTAGAAGGGTCTCTGCCGGATTTGCAGGCTGCCGAATCGAAGGTGGGGAATATGATTTCTTTGCAGAGTTCAGGCGGGTTTATTGTTACTAGGTGGTCTCCGTATGTTCCAGCAAAACGGGCTGCCTGCTTCCCGATAGCCGAGAAATAGATTGGAATCTGGGACTTCGGTTTTGTGTAAAGGAAGAAGTTTTCTATTTTGAAAAATTCACCCTCGAACGTGAAGTAATCGCTGCTCGTCCAACTTTTCTCAATCAAAGCGATGGCCTCGACCAGTCTCTTGGTACGTTCGAGCCATTTGGGCCAGCCTGAAGGGAAGAACATGGCTTCTCCAACAGCTTCACCCGAACCTACACCCAAACAAAGTCTACCCGGGTACATGTTATCTAGTGTCGCTGCGGCTTGTGCAATGATGATCGGATGATATCTCCCTCCGATGGGAGAAGTAACATCCGGTCCGATTCTGATATTCTTCGTCCTATCAAGGGCTACTGGCATGACCGACCAAACAAAAGCTGACCTGTTACCATCGTGCATCCAAGGCATCAAATGGTCCCCGAACCAGACCGTATCAAAACCATACTCGTCAGCCACCGCAGCACATTCAACGAAACGTAACGGGTCATTATGGT
>DASQZS010000219.1:0-9150 GCA_035638535.1 Candidatus Acidiferrum sp. | reverse complement strand
GTGAAGGGTTCCATGAATCCCATTACTATCATGCTGAGTGCTTCCTGCTCTGAGAGACCTCTTGACATTAAGTAGAACAGCTGATCTTCTCCAATTTTGCCTACTGTTGCTTCATGAGTAATTGTAGCGTCGTCTGCGTTGATTTCGTTGTATGGGTAAGTGTCTGTTCTCGAGATTTCGTCCATTAACAGTGCATCGCATCTGACGGTCGACTTCACGCCTGTCGCTCCTTTCGCAACGTGGAGTAATCCCCGATACGTGGTTCTGCCTCCGGCTTTTGAGATCGATTTTGATGTGATCCTGGACGTTGTGTAGGGGGCCATGTGTACGACTTTGCCACCTGCGTCTTGGTGTTGGTTCTTTCCTGCGAAGGCGACGGATAGAATTTCGCCTTTAGCTCTCGGGCCTAGCAGGTATATCGACGGGTACTTCATTGTGAGTTTACTTCCAAGATTTCCGTCTACCCATTCAACCGTTGAGTCTGCGTAGGCGTAAGCTCGTTTTGTAACTAAGTTGTATACGTCGTTTGACCAGTTTTGGATAGTTGTGTAGCGTACGTGCGCGCCTGGTTTGGCTATTATTTCGACTACTGCGGAATGCAGTGATTCGGTTGAATAGATTGGTGCTGTGCAACCTTCGATGTAGTGGATGCGACTGTTCTTGTCAGCTATGATTAGCGTTCGTTCGAATTGTCCCATGTTTGCTGTGTTGATTCTGAAGTAGGCTTGGAGTGGCACGTCAACTGAGACTCCTTCTGGGACGTAGATGAAGCTTCCACCGCTCCAGACGGCACTGTTGAGTGCTGCGAATTTGTTGTCTTCAGGTGGTACTACTGTCGCAAAATGTTTTTTGAATATTTCCGGGTATTCTCTCAGAGCTGTGTCAGTATCGGTGAAGAGTACTCCTTTCTTTGCGAGATCTTCTCGTAAGCTGTGGTAGACGACTTCTGATTCATATTGGGCACCTACTCCTCCGAGGAATTTTCTTTCGGCTTCCGGGATTCCAAGCTTGTCGAACGTGTCCTTAATGTACGGGGGTACATCTTCCCATGACCGGCTTTTCTTTTCAGTCGGACTTGCGTAGTAGAGCATGTCGTCAAATTTGAGTTTAGTTAGTTCGCCACCCCACATCGGGAGGGGTCTCTTCAAGAAATGATCGTATGATCGTAATCGGAATTCGAGCATCCAGTCGGGTTCTTTCTTAATTTTGGATATCCGCTCTACGACTTCTCTCGTGAGGCCTTTCGGGAACTTATACTCGTAGCTTTCGTCCGAATCTCTGAAATTGTACTTAGTATAGTCGATATCCACTACTTGTTTAGTTGCCAAGCCCCTTCAGACAGTAGTCGTATGACATACGTTATAAACGTTTGTCGGTCGACTTCAAGCTGCGGTCGGCGCAGGCTCACGTTCAATCCATTCGTAACCTTTCTCTTCCAGTTTCTGGGCTAGTTCAGGTCCGCCTGATTGGAATATGCGACCATCGACCATTATGTGGACGAATTGTGGGTGCACGTATTGTAGGATTCTTTGGTAGTGAGTTATCAGGAGTACGCCCATTTCAGGTCCGGCCATATTTGAGATGACTTCTGCAACTTTCCTAACTGCATCAATGTCTAGTCCAGAGTCAGTTTCATCCATAATTGCAATTGCGGGTTGGAGGACGGCCAATTGAAGAATCTCAGCACGTTTCTTTTCACCGCCCGAGAAGCCTTCGTTAAGATATCTCTTCGCAAACGAAGGGTCCAAATCTACTTCTTTCAACTTTTCTTCAAGTTTCTTCTTGAATGCGAGCGCGGAAATCATCTCGGCACCAACGCCCTTGACGTCTTTTTTTTGGGTTTCCCCTGAAACCCCTTTTGTGTCTAGTTGCTGTGCTTCACCTTTCACAGATCTGTACGCAGACCTCAAGAATTGGGCGAGTGGGACGCCTGAAATTTCAAGAGGGTATTGGAATGCTAGAAAGAGTCCCTTCTTTGCTCGGACGTCAGGAGGTAGTCCTACAATGCTTTCTCCATTAACTAGGATGTCTCCGCTATCCACTTTGTATTTTGGATGTCCCATCAGAGTGTTCGCGAGAGTGCTCTTTCCGGATCCGTTTGGGCCCATTATCGCGTGGATTTCACCCTGCTTAACTTTTAGGTTCACTCCTTTCAGTATCTGTTTCGATTCTATGCTAACGTGTAAGTCTTTTATCTCGAGTTCTGTGGGCATCGGTTTTCACGAGCATTGTGATTGACGCGGTAAGTCCGAGTTGTCTTTATTTAAGTATGACGTATGTTATGTTAGAATGGTAGTGGCGCTGACTTTCGGTAAGGTCCGCGTTTTCGTTTTCGTGCTTTCGTTCGCTTCTCGATGGTGCGTCCCAGTCTATCTTGGATCTCGCTCATCTGTCTGGCGCCGCTTGTATCTCCATTGTTGATTTCTTCACTTTTTCGTAGGTGACGCCTTGATTTCCATGTATTACGGCATGATATTGTCCAATGTTTGTCGGAGGTTTCGATAATCTTTCAGGACTCCATAGAAGTAAGTCTCTATCGTATTCAGCAAGTTCGTAATCTGGGGTGTAGTCTAAGGCTCCGGTTGGGCAGTAATCTGTGCAGAAGTGACAGAAGCAACATCTGGCATACCAGTATTGGGGGAAGCGCATTTCAGGGTTCTGCGGGTACTCCTTTTGGCCGGTAACTGGAACCATGCTGATGCATCGTTCGGGGCAGATCCAGGCACAGATACCGCATCCCGTGCATTTGTCCAAGTAGAGCAGATGCCTTCCACGGAAGCCTTTGGGCAACTCGAGTTTTTGATAGGGATACTTCATGGTAAATGTGCGTTTGAAGATGTGTTTGATGCCTTCGTACATTTCTCCAAGAAACATGGTTAATTCAACCTATCTGTCCGCTTCCACGGGCCAGTAGTCGAGGCTTCCGTAGATTATTGGCATGTCAGCAATGTGTACGTTCCTGATCAAGTATGGCATTGCTACTAGGTTCCTGAATGAACCGTTCATGATTCTTACTCTGTATGGTTTATCGCTGTTATCGCCCATTACCATTACTGCGCATTCTCCTCGTGATGATTCGACGCGTCCTACCGCTTCTCCTTCGGGTGCTACGAGTGGTGCTTTTCGAGCAATCGGTCCCTTTGGGATTTTCTTTAGAGCCTGTCTCAGTATGCTGATGCTTTGTTTCATCTCCTCAAATCGTACTAGGAATCTGGCGTATGAGTCGCCTTCTTCGAACGTTGGTATCGTGAAGTCTAAATCGGGATATGCACCGTATGGTTCAACTTTTCTAATATCGTATTTTACGCCTGATCCTCGTAGTACGGGACCTGCTACTCCAAGCTTTATCGCGTCTTCCTTGGTGAGGATGCCTATCCCCTTGGCTCGTGCGACGACAAGTGGGTTGCTGAAGAAGATTCTGTCGTATTCGATAAGTCGTTTTTCGAAGTAGTCTAATAGTTTTGTAAGTCTGTCTTCGAATCCGAAGGGAAGGTCGCGGCGTGGGCCGCCGGGAGGAAGGAACGAGTATGTCAGACGTGCTCCTGTAAGCATTTCTGCTAATTCGATGAATAGGTCGCGGTCTCCGAATGCCCACATGAAGATGGTTGTGTGGCCTGAGAAGACCCCTGCGTTAATCGCTAACCAGTAGAGGTGGCTCATTATGCGATTCATTTCGGCGGCGATGGTGGAGATGTACTGTCCTCTTGGTGGGACTTGTACGCCTTGAAGTTCTTCGACAGGGAGCACGTAGGCCCAGTTAAGATGAATTGCGTCTATAATACACGGTCTTTCGAGGTGTGGAATGTTGCTTACGTAGTTTCTGTTTTCAGCGATTTTTTCGCAGCCTCTATGTACGTAGCCAATGTCTGGGTCGATACTGACGATGTAGTCTCCGTCAACTCTCATGAGTATTCTAACATGTCCGGAGCCGGGATGTTGTGGACCAACCGAGACATCAAGTGTAGATGGGTCTTTAGTTGCAGATACGGTAACGTCTGTCTGGGTTGGGTTTGCTGTCATCTTTGGCTCATCTCGGGGAATTTTAAGTCCTTGAGCATTGGTGGTGGACCCTCCCAGTTGTCTAAGGTGAGAAGTTTTCTCAGATCTGGATGACCTTCGAAATTGATGCCGAACATTTCGAATGTCTCACGTTCATGAAAATGCGCGCTTTCCCAAATAGAAACAACTGATGCAATCGAAGGATTTTCTTTAGGTAGTTCAGTCTTCAGGATCAATATGATACCGTGCATGTCTGGGTTGGTGACTGATCCTAAGAAGTGCAAAACTTCAAGTTTCTTGTGAGTTGGAAAATCTACGCCGCTGATACCGATTATGTGGTCGAACGTGATTTCGTCGCGTGTGAATTTTGCAATTTCTAGTATGTGATCCTTGTCGCAGGTTATCGTTATTCTACGTGCTCGATCGATTTTGGTTTCTTTGACTGATTCAGTAAAGCGCGATTTGAATTTGTTAATGATCCCTTCTTCTCTGGAGACGTTCGATTGGCTCACGCGAATACCTCTTCTCTGCGGATTTTTTCGCGAAGCTTGACGATTGCGCTGAGGAGGGCTTCGGGTCGTGGGGGACATCCGGGTATGTATACGTCGATTGGGAACAGCTTGTGCACGTCGTTAACAATGCTGTAGGAATCATGAAAGAGTCCGCCGGAGCACGCGCAGTCTCCCATAGCGATAACGTATCTTGGAGCTGCCATCTGCTCGTACACAATTTTGAGGCGTTTCGCCATCTTCTTGGTGACTGTTCCTTCAACAATTAGAAGATCGCATTGCCGTAGGCCTCCGGCGACGGCTTGCATTCCGAATCTTTCTGGGTCAAGCCGAGGACCCATCAACGCGCCGAACTCGGCGCTACAACATGCGGTTGTAATATGTACCGGCCAGAGCGCGTACATTCTACTCCAATTGATCAAATACCTAATCGGTCCGGTGCCTGTTACGGTCTTGACGATTTCACTCATCTTCCCGATCCAGGCGCCCATAAAGTCTTGTATCGTTGCTTGGCTCATTCGTACACGCCTTTCCGTAACGGACATACCGAGTGAGATACTATTGAAAAAGTTTGTCTGACAGCGTAAGCATGTGTCTCATTATTTGACGACAGACACAGTCCTTCGCCATTATTGTTAGGTATGTGGGAGTTCCTTGAGCGCTACCACGATTTCTTCAGTGTGCTTGCTGACATCTACTTTGGGGAAGATCTTGGCGATCTTTCCACCTTTCTCGATC
This sequence comes from Candidatus Acidiferrum sp., assembly GCA_035638535.1. Lineage (GTDB taxonomy): Archaea > Thermoproteota > Bathyarchaeia > 40CM-2-53-6 > 40CM-2-53-6 > FEN-987. The sequence continues at coordinate 3,904 of DASQZS010000219.1, read as the reverse complement.
AAGAACGTGACGCGGTTCGTGTAAGTTCCTGGATCTTTCAGGACTCCGTAGGCCGTTGAAATTCGTTTGTCCGTGTCACTTACGAGGGTGAATGGTAGATGGTATTTTTCGGAGAATTTTTTGTGAGAAGGGACGTCGTCGACGCTCACTCCGATGATTTCGGTGCCAAGTTCTCTGATTGTCTGCAAATTGTCTCTGAAGCTACACGCTTCTTTAGTGCAACCCGGCGTGTCGTCCTTAGGATAGAAGTAGAGGACAACATGCTTCCTTGAGGTTATATCGCTGAGAGAAAGCTTAGAACCGTCCGTGGTCGGAGCTGTAAATTGCGGCGCTGCGTCTCCGGCCTTTACTTTGATTTCCGCCATCAAAATGTCACGTGGTGTTACTGTTCGCAGACATGGCATGAATTCGTGTCGAGTTCAGGTTCCAGGCGTTTGTGTAACTCACACATGTAGCGGTGTTTTCGCACGTATTGAGAGGCTGCTTCGATTCGGCTCATTATTTTGACGGGTTCAACCTTTTGTGTTGAAATCATTTTCGCGATATCGTTCGTCGCTTGGTCGATTTCTTTTATTCCGCTTAGGCCTATTGATGCTCCCCGTTTTTGGTGCAGGTATTTGCTGACTGCGGGTTGGGTGACGCCTAAGAGTTTGGCTGCTTCATGTTGGGTCATGCCGTATTCTTTGACGAGCCGCTTTACTATGAGTGCGCGGATTGCGGGGATAACTGATTTTGATGCCAGTTCCTCGGGAAGTATCATAGGCATAATTTGATTCCCAGATGAATTATGACGTAGGTTATATAAACGTGCTATGGTGGATGTTCGATTATACTCTTTCTTGGGTTTCACTTGGGAGAAGGATGTCGTGTGCTCGAGCTTCCTCAGCTCCATTCGGGCTTAGAGCTGCTAATCGGGTTTTACTCCATAACTCATGGATGTTGGCTGCTCCAGCATACCCCATGGACGCTCGGAGTCCCGATACGAGTTCCTCTAGGACGATGTTCACTTCGCCCTTGTATGGAACCCAGCCTTCGACGCCTTCCGATATGCCCTTCGACGGTATGCTGTAGCGGTCAAGGGAATAGCGTTTCGCGCGTGCACTTTGGCTACCCATTCCGCGATACTGTTTGTAGTATCTTCCTCCAATAGTAATCAGTGTACCCGGAGATTCTCGGCAACGAGCTAGGAGGTTGCCGATCATTACTGCAGATGCGCCTGCTGCTAGAGCGATAGCAATGTCTCCTGGTGTTCGAATTCCGCCGTCGGCTATGATTGGTATATGGGATCCATACTTCGCAACGGCGTCTGCCACTTGAGCTGTAGCGAAAAGTGTGGGAGAACCGGCCTTTGTCACTTCCGTTGTCGTGCAGATCGAACCTGAACCAATCCCAACTCTAAATCCGCTCACGGCCTCAAGCTCAGTAATCGCATCTTCAGCAGCTTCGTAGGTTCCGATGTTGCCGACGATGACTTCTGCTGAAACTTCTGACATGAGTTTTCGAGTCGCTTTGAATACGTTGTCGTTGTGGAAATGCGAAACATCTGTGACCAGTATGTCCGCGTAAGCGTCCAGCTTCTTTGCTCGTTCCAAATCGAATGGTGAGACAGCTGCTGCACAGAGAAGATGACCGTTCTCGTCTCTCGCGGCATTCGGATACTGCCCTCGGAGCAGAATGTCTTTGAAGGTTATGAGCCCTGCAAGTTCACCGGCCTTGTTGACGATCGGTAGTTTCTCAATTTTATGTTCGCGCAACATTTGCTGAGCTTCGTCAATTCCTATTCCCTCATTTGCTTTCACAACATTTTGTGTCATAACCTGCTTAACCAGTAAGCTTGGTTGCGCGAATCGTACATCTCGCCCAGTTACGATACCTGCCAGTCTTGTTCCATCAACAACTGGAAGCCCAGAGATTGTGTGTTTTTCCATTAATTCTAGCACCTTTCCAACCGTGTCCTCGGGTGCTACTGTTATTACATCTCGAATGATCAGCGCTTCTGCCCGTTTCACGTGCTTCGTCATCTCGACCTGCTCCTCCACGGAGCAATTCCTGTGGATGACTCCCAATCCACCCTGTCTAGCTAACGCAATCGCCATCTCAGTTTCAGTTACAGTGTCCATTGGTGAAGAGACGAACGGAACATTGAGTTTGTGCGATTTCGTAACATGGGTGGTAACGTCAGCTTCGCTCGGCTCTACTTCCGCTCGTCCTGGAAGTATCATGACGTCTCTGAAAGTGAACGCTACTTGGATTCCCTTGAATTTGCTTACGAACGATTCCCGGGCGGTTTCTTCCACTTTCATTATGGCCACTATCTGAGAAATGCGTTGTTTCGAATTTAAGTTCTAGTTAGAACTTGAAGGAAGTCAAATCGTGTCCGATTTCAACATTTCCTCCGTACGCGGAGGAGGCTTCGTTTTGAAATTCTTGCTCGCGATGGTCATTAGGTGGAGGTATATGAAAAAGAACTAGTTTCTTGGCTTCCGCTTCTCGTGCGGTTAATCCAGCAGATCGTGCGGTTGAGTGACGGGTCAGATCTGCTATTTGGACTTGATCTTCCAGGAATGTGGCTTCGTGCAACAACAGGTCGACGTCTTTTGCTAAGCTAACGATCTCAGGACTGTGAACTGTGTCGGCGCTGTAACAGAATGTGCCATCTTGCGATTCAACTCTAAACGCTAGGGTAGGTATAGAGTGTGATGCTTTGCACGTCTGTATATTCTCCACTCGATCGCCATAGTTCAATTCACGGATTGTTAGAGGGAATTTGAAAAATCCTTCAGGGGTACTTGTGCACGTTAATAGCATGTCGAAGATTCGTCTGAAACCCAGGGGACCATAAAGGTCGAGGCTCGTCGTCCTACCGCTTATTTGGATTGTCCAAAGAAATGCTATGAGGTCTGTTATGTGATCGGCATGACAATGTGATATGAAGACTTTTGATAGTCGATTAGTATCAATTTTGGATGTAATCAGATTCTTGAGGCTTCCAGATCCCAGGTCGAACACGGTTTGATCGTCAATTAACATGCACGGACAAGCACGTGTAGCGCTTACGGCAGAGCCTCCTGAACCCAAAATAGTCAATTTCAACAGAGATCCTTCCAAGAATACGATTTGCGTTCCTTTGGTCACAATAAAACTTGATCGGCTAACTCGTTGCGATAAGCCCTTATATTGCGCTCCAAGATGAAACCATCTTCACTATGTGTGGTTAGTTTGAGCAAAGGTGCATCCGGCCTATTAGCAGCGAGAAAGGCGATCAGTGACCGAAGCAGTTTGAGATGGCACTATCGTCCATACAAGCGTAGGATGTTAGGACTTGACTACAAAGCGGATCCCTTGCAAGGTGCGCCACAGGGTAGAGGTATAGTTCTCGAAAAAGTTGGGGTTGAATCACGCCAACCAAACAGCGCTGTTCGAAAGGCTGTACGTGTTCAACTAATCAAGAATGGAAAGGTCATAACGGCGTTCGTGCCGGGCGATGGTGCGCTAAACTTCATCGATGAACATGATGAAGTACTCATCGAAGGCATCGGAGGCGCTGAAGGAAAAGCGATGGGTGACATACCTGGGATTCGATACAAAGTCTATGCCATTAACTCTGTTTCACTCGACGCTTTGATGAAGGGAAAGAAAGAGAAGCCGAGACGTTAAACTTCTTTCAGGAAGTAACAGCGTGCGTCGCGTTGTTTAGGAGACGTGAGGTTAGCCCTTTATGGAACTAATGTCACGATCGGGTGAAGGTCGTTCGCGCTTAACTTAGCATCTGAAGGATTTCTTTATCCGCGATCTGTCCGCTTGATCCATTGATTATTATCTCGTGCGGTACGAGGCCCTTTTGCAGTGTCACTCGAATTAATGGAATGTAGACTCGCCTAAAGTCAGTTATTTGGAGTCTGCT
>DASQZS010000218.1:0-8053 GCA_035638535.1 Candidatus Acidiferrum sp. | reverse complement strand
TTTCCCATCTTGGCATTGGCTGCTATGGAAATTGCAAAAGCTTAGCTCGCGTCATTTCGTGCGTGGAACATGAATCTCAAGCACACCATGCTTGAATTTTGATTTGATCTTTTTCGAATCTATTTGGACAGGGACTCTAATCCTAGCGTGGTATGAAGTGAACTCTCCGTGTCGGTGCTTAGCACCGAGTTCATGGAATGTAATCTTCCTCGTGGTGACCGCGGAGATTTCAATTGCTTCCTTAGTTGGACAACGCAGTTTCACTTTTTTCTCATTGACATATGGTAAGTCAATTGTCAGGACTAATTCGGATGCGGCTACGAATAAATTGTAGAGCGGTTCAATACTGGCGGACGCTGCGTTCCATCCTGATCCGTGTATGGGTGAATGATCAGAGTGCCTTGGTTCGGCACGATCCTTGCTTGATTCTGAACTCATTCTAGGTCACCCGTATAGTGGAGGCAGATCATACTCATGCGATTTATTCATTCGTGACATCTCTTCTTGAGTACGATGCATGATGTCTTTCGATCGGAGACGAATCTCCTCACCACGCTTGAGCAGTTCTCCTACGTCAATCTTCAGTTGAAGAATCTTGTTAACTGACGTCAATGCTGCTGCAGCTGCGACTGGATCTGGATAGTTGTAATATGATTGGGTAAGTAGAGCTATGCCTGGAATTGACGCTTGCGCGCATCTGCGAAGCAATAAACCGTATGCGCCAACTATGTAGCCTTCATCGAGAATTTCAGCGGACCCATTCAGTTTCTCTTCGAGTTTTTTCTCTGACAACGCCGCGAATACTTTCGGTGAGTCTATGTCTTGTCGGTTGGCTACTGCCATTCCTCCCAATGACATCATGAGTTGAATTTTCTTTTTCTGAGTCCACTCCACTAAACCTGATGCTAGCGGTCGGAGAAGTGGTAGTGGAATCGCTGTTTCTGATAATAATACAATTAACGAATCTCCAGCGAAGAGACGAACCGGCGATTTTGGCAAGCCACCGTGCAAAACTATCATGGGAGGCAACATGTCCGATTCGATTGAGCCTACTTCTCGGAGTTTAAGCGAACTTACGATATGGGACGCTGCGAGAAGCCCAACCAGCCCCACGTCTGGGAGACCGTTGATCATTACCGCGTCGTTCGGGATCGACGCAGTTTCCATTATCTGGAAGCCGTCATTATCTGACATATCGATCGACTTCCGAAATCCAGCGGTACTTGAACCTGAGCGAGTAATTAAAAGGTTCGTGCCAACTTCATGGAAACTGAAGCTTGGAGGGAGTGAGAGCTGAGTGCGCTGGAGGGTCTAGGAAGATCCCTTAACGACGTCATGAAAAAACTCCTGCGCCTTACAGTGGTGGACGAGAAGGCGGTTAAGGAACTTGCTCGAGACTTGCAGAGATCCCTTCTGCAATCTGATGTCAACGTTAACCTTGTTCTACAAATATCACAAGCTGTCGAGACAAGATCACTTGAAGAGAAACTTCCGCCTGGAATTCCGAGACGAGAACATGTTATCAAGGTGCTCTACGAGGAGCTAACACGTTTCCTCGGTGAAGACCCAGCTAAAATTACGGTTGAACCGGGTAAGAAACACGTCATAATGCTAGTCGGCATCCAGGGAACCGGCAAGACAACGGCGTCAGTGAAACTAGCAAGGTTCTATCAGAAACGCGGCATGAGACCTGCAATAGTTTGCGCGGACACTTATCGACCGGGCGCCTTCGACCAGCTGAAGCAACTCGCCGAGAGAGTAAATGTACCAGTTTACGGCGAACCCACATCCAAGGAAGTACTGAAGATTGTGAAGAAAGGGAAGGAACAATTCGAGCAGCAGAAACATGATCTGATCATCATCGATACGGCCGGCCGCCACAAAGACGAAGGCGAACTAATGTCTGAAATGAAAGACCTAGCTAGGCTAATTGTTCCCGATGAGATCATCCTCGCCATTGACGCTTCAATCGGGCAAGCCGCTATGTCGCAAGCGACAGCATTCAATGAAACCACGACTATAGGTTCAATTCTTGTCACGAAGCTGGATGGCACAGCAAAGGGAGGCGGTGCGCTCTCCGCAGTTGCTGCCACAAAGGCGAAAATCAAGTTCATCGGGACCGGTGAAAAAATTGACGATTTAGAACAGTTTGTTCCATCAAGTTTCGTGGGAAGGCTTCTAGGAATGGGCGACATCAAAGCTCTTGTTGACAAGGTGCGAGAAGCCGAAGTTGTTGTGCCCCAGAAGAAAGCTCGGGCTTTCTTAGAGGGAAAATTCACGTTGAAAGACATGTACGATCAGATGGTTGCGGTCAGGAAGATGGGCCCTTTGAAGAAATTGATGGGAATGGTCCCGGGTGGAATGAACATTCCTGATGACGCAATGGAAACTGCTGAGAAAAGACTTGACTCGTGGCGAGTGATAATTCAATCTATGACGAAGGAAGAAGTTGAAGATCCGAAGCTTGTGGATTCTTCACGTGCTAGACGAATAGCACGTGGTTCAGGGCGTACTGAGAAAGAAGTCAAGGAACTCATCAACCAATATTTCATGATGAAGAAAATGATGAAGAGCATGAAACGACGCGGAGGTGCCTTGGGTCGAAAACTACCGTTCCCCGTGAGGACCTGAGTCAAGAAGGTTAAATAGCTCGCGTCTCCGTCTGCTAGCGAAATTCAAGGGTCTGCTCCATGAGACGCTCAAAAGGGTACCGCTCAAAGACACGCAGATTGCTTACAAAGAAACCCCGGGAACGAGGGAAAATAGGACTTAGCAGAATCCTTAGGAGCTATCAACCCGGAGACCGGGTAACTATTCTGATCGAACCGTCCGCACATAAGGGAATGCCGCATAGGCGGTATCACGGAAGAGTAGGAACGGTTCAAGCGAAACGTGGAAAATCATTCGTCGTAGGTGTGCAGATAGGTAATCAAACAAAACAGATAATCGCACGACCTGAACATTTGACGCCGACCCGCTAGGTAGTGAAAGTCAGATTGCCAAGAAAAATCATTGATTCTAAACCCGCCACTACGGCCGAGGCTAAACGAATTCTTGAACGTGTTAAGGATGACGAACTCGGAGAGTTTCAGAGACGAACGCTTGACTACGCGTCGAAGTTTTCTAAGGTCTCACCAACTAAGGTGGAAAAGCTCGTGAAGGAGCTTACCGAGAAGTTCCAACTTGATAGGAAAGAGTCAATCCAGGTAGCAAACTCGATGCCGCAATACCTGGAGGAGCTACGAACTATACTTACAGTTAAAGGCAGGATAATAGGCGGCGCCCAGCTAGAAGATATTCTAAAGGCCGTTAACAACTACCGAGAAGAGGCTTAGAGTCCCCTTCCAGTATAGGAAGGCTTTTTTCCATGCAGGTCCACGTCCTAGTGGATGCTCTCGACATTGCGAAGTTCAAAGTGTTCTCAGCAGTTATTTTCCATTCATACATCCCGCTTCAGGCTCCATTGAGCTTGAAGACTACCGGAACGACTTCTGGAGACAGATAAATTGAGTATTAATAGGGAACGCATACCGGGCGCTTCAGAACCTCAAAGACTTAAGTCGTCATTAGGAAGCTCGCCGCCACGACTGTATGAGGAGTATGCCTATGTACTCGACTATTTGCAGCACGGAAGAACTTCAGCGGATAAACCCAGGCATCTAGCCCTCCCCACTGTTCAGGTGATTGGTGAGAACTACTTTACACTCTTAGAAGCAGAAGTTCGCGCAGGGACACAACCGAATCTGGATGAGCGAGTCTACATTGGCAAAGAACGCCGAGAAAAGATTAATCGAATTATCGGACGAATCGGCTACAACGACCTTACGGCCAATGCAAAGGCGGAACTGTTACCGGTCCTTGAAAAACTCATCACAGACCAAGAACTGCGTTTTGTCGGCTTCTTCAACAATTCTCAAGCGATAACTCCGCGCATGCACGCTTTGGAATTGTTGCCAGGTATCGGAAAGAAATCGATGTGGCAGATAATCAATGCTCGAGAAAAGAAAACATTCGTGAGCTTCAAAGACATTGAGTCAAGAACAAGCGTTGGTGACCCAATCAAAGTCATAGCGAAACGCATACTCGACGAACTCACGGGGGGCGAAAAGTACCGCATATTCTCGAGATCGCTATAGATCCCATCTTGTAGTGAATCTGAAGGTTGACTCAACGGATAATCATTCACGCGGATCTTGATTATTTTTATGCACAGTGTGAAGAAATTGTTCGTCCTGAACTTCGCGGAAAACCAATAGTCGTATGTGTCTATTCTGGTCGAACAGCGGAAAGCGGAGTAGTTAGCACTAGTAATTATGAAGCCCGAGAATACGGCGTTAAGGCCGGAATCCCGATTGCATACGCCAAAAAAATGTTGGCTTCAGTTCAAGCAACCTTTCTCCCAATGAACATGACACTTTACGAGGGAGTATCAAGCCGAATAATGAATATTCTAAGAACCTACGGTGAGTCATTTGAAAGAGTCAGCATAGACGAAGCTTATCTAGACATCTCTAACTTGGCTGAAAGAAATTTCGACAAAGCAAAGGGGATTGCAATACAAATTAAGCAAGAGATCTTACAAAAGGAACAAGTAACCTGCTCAGTTGGCGTCGCCCCAAACAAGTTGCTAGCGAAGATGGCATCCGACTACAAGAAACCTAACGGTCTGACGATACTGCAACAAGGAGATGTAACCAAATTCTTTGAACGACTGCCTGTGAACAGAATACCGGGGGTCGGTAAGAAGGTTGACGAAAAACTGAACGAAATACATGTCCGTACGATTGACGAACTTGCACGAGTAGACCCAGTTTGTCTGATTGACAAATTTGGTAAAAACTTGGGAAACTATCTCTTCCAAGCCTCGCGAGGCGAAGACAATGACCCAGTCAAAGATAAGGAGCAACCGACTCAATTGAGCCGCATAGCCACGCTCAACCAGAACAGTCGAGACCCACAAGAGATCCTGCCGCTGCTCAACAAGTTGGAGCGTTCCGTTCTTGAAAAACTGAACGAGGAAAAAATGGAATGTAAATCAGTAAGCCTGATTGTCATTCTCACCGACCTAAGCATTCACACTAAATCAGTGACACTAGAATCCCCAACCAAAGAATTTGAGACGATAGCGGAAAGTACAAACACACTACTAGAGCGATTTATTGAATCAATGCCGAACGCAGTAATCCGACGAGTGGGAATACGATTATCCAGTTTACAGAGACGTACAGGCCAGACAGACATAGTGACTTTCCTTCAAGCATAGTCCGGAATAGCGAGGGGCGATCATGTCATGGGTCAGACGCGAACTGAATGTACTTGGCATTCCGCCCCTCAAACGCTTCGGACAACACTTCCTGATTGACAAAAAGACTCGCGACATAATGATGGAATCCGCTCGCTTAGAACCAGATGACATGGTTATAGAAGTCGGACCGGGATTAGGATTTATCACCGCAACACTAACATCACAACCATGCAGCATCATCGCAATAGAAAAAGATCGAACCCTAGCGGAATACCTCAAAAACAGATTCATAAAAAATAGTAACGTGACAATAGTGCAGGGCGACGCACTGGAATTTAAGTTTCAAGATCAAGCAAAGATCATCTCTAGTCCACCATACAACATCTCCTCCAAACTAATCCTCTCAATTTTGAATAGCAAGTTCAAACTCGCGGTACTACTACTACAAGACGAATTCGTTAGTCGCTTAACTGCGCCGGTCGGCTCACGCGATTATGGCAGATTGACGGTAACCCTACAATCTAGGGCCAAAGCCGAGCGGATAATTAGAGTTCCTAGATCAGCGTTCTATCCATCACCGAAAGTTGACTCTGCCATTGTTCGAATTGAACCCCAAACACCAGACCTTCTGATCAAGGATCAAAGAACCTTTAATGAATTAGTACGATCGCTCTTCACCCAGCGTCGTCGTAAACTTCGTGGAGTCTTGAAAAAGTATCTTAAGGAAACGTATCCCACCGAAATGAATGAGATACTCATAAGAACGAGTTTTCTTGAAAAGCGTATATTCGAAATTGCTCCACTGGAATTGATTGGTCTATCAAACATAATTTCAGAAGTGAGAGTGGATACGGCACGTGCCAAAAACGATTAGAATAGTAATGATGGAACCAGAGAAGGCAGGAAACATTGGATCAATTGCGCGATCGATGAAAAATTTTGCTCAGAACGATCTTTGGATCGTAAACCCAAAAACCCGCATTGACGACGAAGCGAGAGCGTATGCTATGCACGGGGTAGATGTCCTTACCTCTGCAAAAATCACGAAGAATATGGAAGAAGCACTGGAGAATGTTGACCTGATAGTGGGAACCAGTTCAATCGTTCCCAGCAGCCCATCCAATCTCGCACGATTCCCAATTACTCCAAAGCATTTGGCAGAAAAGATCGGAACTGTAGACGGGCGGGTCGCAATCATATTTGGAAGGGAAGCCTCAGGGCTAAACAACCGAGAAGTGGAAAAATGTGACCTCATGGTCACAATCCCAGCAAACCACGAATATAACGTGCTAAATCTCGCGTCTGCAACTTCAATTATCCTATACGAACTCTTCCAACAGAAGAACGACAACATGAAGGAGTTTCAACTAGCAACTGAAATGGCTAGACGTCAATTGCTTGAACAATTTGACCTTATGCTGAAGTCAATTCGGCTCCAGAAACACAGACGCGAACTGGCGCGGCGAGCCTTCCATAACCTCATCTCTCGAGCATTTATCTCTAAACGCGAAGCATCACTACTACTAGGAGTATTTAGGAAAGCATCGGCACGTATGGTGTAAACTTAAGTAAGCGCCATCACATCTCACGTCAAAACTGTGAATAGAGCCATGAAGGGTCGAAATTACAGGCAACCAAAAGGGCAGGCATACACTAGAGGTAAGTATATTCACGGAAGCCCACCTCCCAAAATTTCAAAGTTCACGATGGGAGACATGAAAACTCATTTTGAGTACAAATTTTCGCTCATTGCTCAGAGTCCAGTGCAAATTAGACACAACGCGCTTGAAGCAGCCAGAGTTTCCGCCAACAAAGTTCTATTCGATGCATTGGGAGAAACAGGATACAAGATCCAGCTCCGCGTTTACCCACATATCATCCTTCGTGAGAATCGAATGATTGCCACAGCGGGAGCCGACAGATTACAGGAAGGGATGCGTAGATCTTTCGGCAAGCCAAGCGGACGAGCTGCACGGATTAAAACTGGTCAATCAATTCTAGACATTCATGTAAACAGCAACGCCTTAGATCATGCTAAGGCAGCACTTCGAGTGGGATCGACCAAACTTCCTGTCGCATGCGTAATTACACAAGAGAAACTTGTTTCCCTAACTCCCCAAGCTACGTAGACCATTTTCTGCTTAAATCCGTCAAAACAGCTGGACTGCCGTCCTGAGTCCTGCAAGGAACGGTTAAGTCGTACAATTAGCTGCTAAGCTTTGTCACCCAATGTACCAACTAGAAGAACAGAGGATACTCGACGAAGTCAAAAAACGCGGTTCAAAGCGCATCCTGCTTCAAATGCCTGAAGGTCTGAAGCCGATAGGTTTCAGAGTAGCGAAGCTACTGGAAGAAAGGGCTAAAGTTGAAGTTTTCGTATCCGGCGATCCATGCTACGGAGCATGTGACCTAGCACTCATCCCGAAACAGCAAGTTCACGCGGATCTCCTAATCCATATCGGTCACGCTGAAATTCCCGGAGAATTCACTGACGAGAAAGTAATGTACATTGAGGCAAGGGCAGATGAATCGATTGATGAACCAATGGTGAAAGCGGTCGCCATGTTGACTCAAGAACGTGTCATAGGACTCGCATCGAACATTCAACACATACACATGCTCGAAAGAGCAAAACAGATCCTTGAAGAATATGGAAAGGAAGTGGTTATTGGGCGCCCATCTGGATGGTTGAAGTATCCTGGCCAAGTTCTAGGATGCGATTACGGCAGTGTTCGAGCTATTTCCGATAAAATTGACGCAATAGTACTTTTGAGCGGAGGAGATTTTCACGCATTAGGAATACCGCTT
>DASQZS010000217.1:0-7951 GCA_035638535.1 Candidatus Acidiferrum sp. | reverse complement strand
GCTCTGTCAAAGATCGAACGCGCTGCGGCACGCATTCCAATCGGAAGATCAGAGTTAATCACCCTGCCAGTTGCCCAGATAGCGCGTCCGAGGTGATCTCCTACTGTTGGTTCGTCAATAATTCTTTGTGATGAGTCCATGAGGTTATGGAGATTACCATCTTCAGCTTGCATGAGGAGGATAAAACTTAGCAACTTTCGCGTCAGCTTCGGAAGCCTCTGATCGGGCCAGAGCCTTCCAGCTCTTGCAGCGAAGACTAGCGCACGAGCGCTGTCGTCCACCGCGTAGCCTTCCTTTCTGGCTGGGACTGAAAACTTTGCGTGTTGGAGTAGCGCGATGTGGTCGGTCAAGGATAGGAGATGGTCAATCTTCAGTGACGCTCGTAGTTTCCTGCACAATTCTTCGAGACTGCCATTCAGATCCGAGGATGTCACCATGCGCGTCAGCTTCGTTTCCCATCTCGTTGAAACTCGGAGTCTCTGAACATGATCTGATCACAGACTTCAGAGACCAAGGGTTTCGTAAAATGCGTTGACGTAACTCATTGCTACGTTCGGCCAGATCATTCCTCTGCTGTACTCATAGGCAGTTGTACTAAATTTTCTGTGAATTTCATGGTCTTCCAACAGTAGATTCACGCGTTCAGCTATAGAGTGCGGATCCTTAAACTCACATTCTAATGCGGCTCCATGAGATATCGCTTCTTCGGCGTGAAGAAATGGTGTTGTGACTATGGCTTTCCCTGTGCTGAGAGCATATGAGAGCGTTCCACTGCTTATCTGTTCTCGATTCGGGTATGGAACAATGTAGATGTCGGTCGCCTGAAGATAGTTGATTAATTCGTTTTCAGCTAGAAAGCGATTTACGAATCTGACGTTCTTCTCTAATCCGCGTGACTCGACTAGATCAAGTAAATTTTGCCTGTAGGTTTCCCCTTCACGTTTTCTCACCTCTGGATGTGTCTCCCCGATGATCAGGTAGAGTGCTTCAGGATTTTCTTTCAGTATCTGGGGGAGCGATTCGATTGCGTACTCTATTCCCTTCCCGCGGCTTAGCAATCCGAAAGTCGATAGCACTACTCGATCTTTGAGTCCCAAGCCTTGTTTTGTCATTGCGGTTTCGATGTGAGGCACATTTGGACAGCCGTGGGGGATGAATCTTATTTTGTCTGCAAAACTACCATACAGTTGTTCCAGTATCGCTATGCCAACCTTTGCCATCACGACGACGAGGTCACTATTGTCAAGGACATGTTCCAGTACTCTTTTTGCAATAGGTTCCGGTTCTTCAAGAACAGTGTGTAGAGTGGTGACAACTGGTTTCTGCACTTTACGTAGGAACTCTGTGATGTACTCTCCCCATGCTCCACCGAATATTCCATACTCATGTTGTAGATTCACAACATCTACGTCGGAAGCGTTGATATACTGAGCGGCTCTGTCGTAGGATTGAAAATCGTTTGCATCGATGTGGCACTTCACTCGAATCTCGTAGTCATAGTATCCACCTCTCTCGTTAATCGCGACAACCATTGGAGGTTTCACCGCATTTAAACAGAAAGTGGAAGTGGCATCGACAAGATGGTTAGTGTAGGTGGCTATGCCGCACTCGCGGGGTGGATACGTGCTCACGTACGCAATCCGTATCTTGTGAACATCATAATCAGCTACGGGCACAACAGGTACACGGTCCCTTATCACGTACTGACCGTAGGCGATCTCAAGTAGTCCTCTTTCAGTCGTGAGTCCTACAAACGCGCCGTTTCTTGTGACGATCAATCTTCTGATTTTATGCTTATGCAACATTTCCAACGCAGTCGCTAGTGTTTGCTCAGTTTCGATCGTAACGAGTGGTTTCGACATTATGTCTTCGACCAGCGTCAGGTCAAGATTCTTCCCGAACTTGATCGCTCTCTGGAGGATGTCTTTTTCAGTAACTATTCCGATGGCCTGTTGGTTCTCTACAACAACTATGGACCCCACATTCTCCCTTGCCATCAGATCCATAACTAAAGAGACTGTGCTCTTGGGAGAAATCGTGAGCGGTGCAGGTCTCATATTTGTTTCTACAGGTAGACTGAGAATCTCTTTGAAGTATGAGCCTGAATCATCCATCTCTCTCGCGCAGGATGTGTAATACGACGAAGCTATTATTCTAGTAGTCTTCGATCACTAATTCAAATCGGATTTCGATCTTTGATAGGAATACCTTCTCAAACACTGAGTAGTAATGTGAGAACGCATCGCCCTCACGAACAGTTGCAAGACTCTTTGTAAAGTTGTTCCGCAACATGTGTGAGTGACGATAAACGGCTCGTTTATCTTCCAGAACCTCACTGTTAGCCCTTGTGATACAACACATCAGTAACTAAATTGGGGTCGGGGATAGTGCCCAACGTTAAACGAAACGTGAAATCCCCATAACAATTCTGTTCGCAAGCGCAAATTTCGCTCTACTCTCACTTTGTCAGGAATTTCCATGACATGTACATGCCGAGGACTGAAAGGCAGATGGCGAAGGCTGCGAGATACATGAAGTCGAAGGTCAGACTGGCCATCCCCGGAGCGCCGAGAAGGAGTTGGCGTGCGACATCTGTGGCGTAACTGATTGGATTGATACGCACGATGGGCTGTAGCCAGCTAGGCATGAATTTTGCTGGAAAGAGAGCGTTGCTCGCAAACAGTAGAGGTAGATTTAGGAGGTTCATTATTGCCATCTGGCTCTCCCAGCTTGTCGAACGGATAGCCAACATTACAAAGAGTGACGAAAGACCTAGTAGCATTAGGAATAGTGCAAGGAAGGTTCCGATTACTCCGAGGATCGTAATGTGAGATAGGTCTAGTCCTAGAAGGATCGCGATTACGAATACCACCGCCGATTGGGTTAGGCCACGAATGACCGATGAGAGCACTTTGGCCATAGGGATCACACCTCGCGACAAAGGGGTGCTCAGTAGTTTGTTTAGAAAACCAAGTCTCCGATCCCAAACAATCGACATTCCGCTGTACATGGCGGTGAAGAGCGCTACGAACGACAACATTCCAACAGCGAGGAAGGAGAAGTAATCGTGTGTTCCAAAAGTGGATTGCATTAATTGTTGAGTGACGCTGTTCAGTACGTCTTTCGGAATATTCAATCCGGGAATGTTGAAGGCGCCAGCAGTGAAGATGGCGCCGAAATTCATTGATTTGCCGAATAGTGCAAGCCAGATAATGGGTTGAATCATTGACATTAAAAGGATGACGGGTGCCTTGTACCATTTCTTCAGCTCCCTGTTTGTTAGAGGCAATAATCCGTGAAGTGGACTGGTGTTTATGCGCGTGTTCTCTGCCAATTCTGGTTTCACCGTCTTGCCCTCTTCATAGTGCGCATCAGCGTGGTTGTCTGATCTTCACCGGCTCCTTCCTCTCTTATTGAACGGCCAGTGTATTCCAAGTAAACCTCATCGATGGATGGTTTGGTTACTGAGATGCGTGTCACATGGTACCCATGGTTTCTGAGTAGGTCTATGATTTCTGGGGCTGCTTCTTCTCCTGAGGTAGCTTTTACACGATACGATGAATCGGATTTAGTCACCGATTTTACGTGCTTGACCTGCGAGATTAAGGAAGAAAGATCGGATTCGGTT
The DNA here is from genome assembly GCA_035638535.1 of Candidatus Acidiferrum sp. Classification (GTDB taxonomy): domain Archaea; phylum Thermoproteota; class Bathyarchaeia; order 40CM-2-53-6; family 40CM-2-53-6; genus FEN-987. Next base: position 4,323 of record DASQZS010000217.1, on the reverse strand, counting down.
TCTTTCACTCCGATCTGGATGACATCGCCACCCAATCCCGCTTTTAGTTCTGATGGAGTACCGATTGTCAGAATTTTTCCGTTATCGATTATTGCGATTTTATCGCAGGCAGCATCTGCCTCTTCCAGGTAATGAGTTGTCATGAATAGGGTCATATGGTATTCAGTCTTCAATTTTCTAATGTAATTCCAGATTGCGACTCTGGTTTGGACGTCGAGTCCGAGCGTCGGTTCGTCTAGGAAGAGTAGTTTCGGTCGGCTCACGAGACCGCATGCAAGTTCAAGCCTTCTTCGCATCCCGCCAGAATATGTCTCGACTTTCCTCTTCGCCGCGTCATGCAACTCGACTAAGCTCAGGAGCTCTTGCGCTCTTGGCTTGGAGACGTTTCTTGGTATGCCGTAAAAGTCTGCACAGAGCATTATGTTCTCGTAACCGGTGAGGTCTTCGTCGGCAGTGTATTCCTGGGGTACCACGCCTATCGACCTTCGCACTGCTCCTGGATTTTTTGTAATATCAAAGCCACAGATCTCTGCGGTACCTGACGTGGGCTTTAGGACCGTCGTGAGCATGTGTATTGTAGTGCTTTTGCCTGCGCCATTGGGGCCGAGGAAACCGAAGGTTTCTCCCTCCGGGACGCTGAAACTGATATCATCAACCGCTTTCACTTTTCCGTTGAATGTTTTTGAAAGGTTCCTGACGCTTACGATATTCATCTTTTCCGAATCATTGTTGGTTTCGGATGATGGTGACTCAAGTGTAAGGCTCATTTGTTCGCATCCCTAGAGGTTATATCGATTCGATAGCATAGGCTGTCGGACTATTTAATATATCGATACGATATACTGCTTCACATGTTCGCTAGCATGCCACGGCGACTGCTTGCGATCAGCGATGTCACGCCTAACTAGCGTTTGACATTGCCCGTCTCTCTAGATCGGTTGCGATGAGTCATATTTGGAGGGCATAGGAGATTGTTACACCTGCAATATTCAGGAACCTGTAAGACTTTATTTCCATCTGCTTCAACTTCCAGGCTGTTCGTACAGTTGACCGCAGAGCAACGGAAACTTGCCGCAATAATGTTCACCGATTTAGTAGGATACACTGCGCTGACACAAGAGAATGAGTCGCTCGCGCTTCAAACGCTTGACGTTCAGAGGAGCATTATTCGACCAATCTTAGCCAAGCATGCGGGACATGAAATAAAAACAATTGGCGATGCATTTCTAGTCGAGTTTCAGAGCGCCTTACAGGCAGTCGAATGTGCAATTGACATCCAGAAAACCTTGACAAGCCAATCTTCTCAGAACAGGAAACTTCCTATGAGGATTGGGATTCATGTTGGAGACGTGGTCCTTCGCGACGGCGATGTTTACGGCGATGCTGTGAACATCGCTTCGCGCATTGAACCGTTGGCAGAGCCAAGTGGCATTTGTATCTCACGCGAAGTATACGCTCAGATCTGGAACAAGACCGCTTATGAAATTACCGAACTTGGCGAACACGAACTGAAAAACGTCCAATACCCAGTAACGGTTTATTCAATTTCGCTGCACGCCGTGGATCAATCGTCTCCCCAGTCTGCAAAATCGAGTCTACAGTCAAAGCTGAAGAAAATTGAACCACAAGCCATTAGCATGCTCACGGTAGCTGCGGTCATAGGCCCCGAATTCGACTTCGAAGTCCTTCGCGAAAGCATTCAGGAGAACGAAATGAGTCTCTTAGAGCATCTTGAGTCCACTATAGCGCATGGTTTGATCATGGAAGTTCCACACGAGAAGAGTCGATTCAAGTTCGCTGACAATCGGATGAGAGAATTGTTGCTCGAGGATCTGATTCAGATGAGAAGGGTCAGGTTCCATCTGAAAATTGCGGAATCTATGGAGAAAATCTATTCTAAAAATCTTGAGGCAAACGCCTCAGTGATAGCCTATCATTTTGCTGAAGGCGGAGATTCGGCTCGTGCTATCAAGTATCTAATTCTTGCTGGCGACTCCAGTATGACTATTCATGAATATGATCAGGGAATAGTGCTCTTCAAACGAGCTTTGGATCTAATTGAGCTAGCTGGCGGTAAAGAGAAAGAGAAGGCTACGGTCTTAGATAAGCTGGGACGCTGATATTTTGAACGGGTCCGCTCTCGCAAACAGGACGCTCCTCGAGGACCATTTGTGTGAGCGTGCTCAGCCCTAGCCTAGATGTGAGGGCTCATTGCTCGCCTAGCGAATTGTTCGTTGTCTCATCGTTTGGTGCCACACTTCATACATAACGTCTCGTCTGAACCCAATCTCGCTCCACAGTTCTTGCAAAACATCGCTTCGGCCTGATCGACACTCGTCCCCGATAACGGTTCTTTCGCTGTCGTTTGTATGAGGTCCTTCAAATATTGGCTAATCTTCTCATCGAGCATCAGAAAGTGTCCCTCATCAATCTTGCCTTTCTTAAGCATCTCAATTGCATCACTCTTAAGACGCTCAAGCTGAGTCCTGCATTCTATGCGATCTACTGCATATTGATTGTAGGTCGAGTCTATCTTTGTCAAGTAACCTGATAGAGCGTTACGTTTTCTACTTTTAAACAAGAATACTCCAATCAATCCTCCAGCCGCTACGATCGCGACAGCGAGAACTAGAAAAAGAGTCGTAAGCGGCATCGCGCTTGAAGCGGATTGGACGACCTCCGTTGACGACATTATAGGTGAAGCGATAGAGGTCGTTAGGAGGATTGCGGATGAGGACGTCGATGAAGATGACGTTGCCGATGAGATTGATGTCGAGATTAAACTGGACGAAGTTGTCGAGATTAACTGGGATGACGTAATAGAGGAAATAGAAGTGGTCACGAGCGTATTGGAATTAGCACCAACAAGAGTTAGGGAAGATGGGAAGCTCAGCACAATCGTCACGTAGTTGTTCGTGAGTTGAGCGAAGCCTGTGTTACGATAAATGAAAATGAAATAGTATGTGCCGTCGGCTGGAAAGGGTGTGGTGCCGTAATTATTATGCGTGCCGACAACATTCGTCTCTACGAACAGAGGGCGTGCGCTTGCTGGAAGAGCGCAACTGCTTGTTTTGTTGAATGTGACATAATCATTTTCGGAAACTATGTACAGATTAATAGCCACGTTCGCACCGAATTGTCCGCCTATCACCTGATTTGCTTTCGCTGAGAAAGCTAGTCCGAGCACCGAGCACTGTCCCAGCGGTGGTTGCGTAATAGTCATCGTGGTCGTACTCGCAGTTTGACTGTTCACACTTGGTACGATCAAAAATGGGAGGCAAAGAGCTGCAAGGAGTAGACACGAGACAAAAATTCGAAGTTTCAATTGGTCCGTCACGGCGACCTTAGTGAAATGTGTTTATAAGATTTTTACACACTTTACTCCGCTGAAAGCCTAAGGTAGCCCTAATGAGAGCAGTGATTCTTGGCTCTGGTGCATCGTGGCCAGATCCTAACAGATCCTCACCCAGCCAAGTGATTGAAGTGAACGGCGAACCTCTACTGGTCGATTGTGGTCCTGGGACTGGAACGAACATCATGAGGGCTGGATTTCATCCGACAAAAATCAGTCGGATATTCCTGACCCATTTACACATCGACCATACGTTAGAGTTTCCTTCTCTGGCCTTCAGCAGCTATCTTGCTGGAAAGAAGGATCGAATGTATCTATACGGACCCCCGGGGACTGCAAATTTCTCGGCCTATCTATTTGAAAAAGTGTACCCGTACGCTCCTCAGATTATCAGAATAATACGAAAAGAAGGTTTGGACCTCGCTGTCCACGATACGACCGAAAGGCTAGTATGCCATTCAGAAAAGTATCGCGTCTTAATGGTGCGCGTGGAACACGGTAAAGACCATGCCAACGCGTATAGAATAGAGAGTGAAGAAGGGGTAGTTGTCATCAGCGGCGATACTCGACCTTGCAAGTCCTTAGCTGAGCTCGCTGAAGATGCAGACTTACTGATTCATGAATGCTCGTTCCCTGATGACATGTCGGAAATGGCACGGATCACTAACCATTCTATCCCTTCAGAAGTCGGAGCAATAGCAAACGAAGCAGGCGTAAGAAAATTGGCGCTGACTCATTTATTCCCGATCTGCAATGGGAGAGAGGATGAGATGGTCAAAAGCATTAAGAATAACTTTACCGGCGAGGTAATCGTCGGACATGACCTTCTCGAGATCGAACTTTGATCTCAGTAACTCCTCTATACAATAATCTTGGTTCATAACACGACAAAGGCGCAATAGGGACCTGCTAGAAAACCGATTCAACTGTGGCATGACGTCAGAGAATATTCCTGTGGCATGACGAAGTGC